>JBAYRB010000120.1:0-7355 GCA_041676905.1 Spirosomataceae bacterium | reverse complement strand
GTTTCCCGGAGTTTAAGAGCTGCAAACGTACCCAGGATGGACAGGCACATGGCGGGAAATTGGGTGAGAAGGGCGTTTTCGTCGTAGGTACCTTGTAATAGCCGACCGGGCATAAAAGTACGGTCAAACCATCCTACCAGGTTGCCTTCGAAAGAAATATCACCGGCTCCATAGCCAGGGACGGGAATCAAGAATAATGCCGCGTAATAGAGCAATAAGATACTGACAACCCCGATGAATCGTTGTCTCGGGTTAAGGTATAAGTAGAACAATGCAGCAAAAAAGGTGGCGATCCCAATCCGCGATAATACCGTTCCAAAACGTATATTGGAAGGGTTAAATACGTCGGTTGGTATATTTTTGTCAATGATCCCTAGTAAAAAGAGGATGATCATGCGTTTGAATACTTTCTTTAGTAATGTTTCCTTTGGAATTCCTCTGGCTAAGCCCGATTCCAATGAATACACCACAGAAACTCCCGCGATAAAGAGGAAGAGTGGAAAAATGAAATCATAGAAGGTAAATCCATGCCAAGCGGGGTGGGTCAGTTGGTCTGCGATCGTGTCGACCCAGTTGAGTCCGGTTTTACCCTTTAAACGAACAATGAACGTACCACCGCCGGCAATGAGCAACATATCAAACCCTCTCAGGGTGTCCAGCGATAATAGTCTCTGTGAAGAAGAAGTTTCGGTCATAAGAGTAGGTTAAAGTAGTTGCCCGTAAAAGCAGTTAAACAAGATTTTCTAACCTCGAATCCATTATCTCTATAATCCTCCTGCGAACAAAGTATACTCCTACAATGGATTTTGCTTAACTAATTAAGTAATCGAGAGAAATAAAAAAAGGCTGCATGGGGTTAATCATGCAGCCTCCATTGAGAAGATTCGTCATCGAATGGGTTCCGAAATTACACCCAGGTATCGTCCGAGCCAATAGGGGAGTAACCAAATATCTCCCGCACTATTTTCGGATGTTCCGTCGCTATGTTTACGATCCAAGGTAAACATATTGGCGTTGTGTCGTTGAATTTGACGTTCGTCAGGAGGAAGAACCTCTTTCGTTGTTTGCTTGCGGAAATTGGGAGCAAGCAACTCTATGTCTTTACGATGGCTATTTTCAATTCTCCAATTGACCATGTCCATCGGATGCTCCTGGAGGTACCAAATGGCTTCTTTTAAATCAAATTCTGAAGTACCGGTCAGCGCTGTGAATAGGTTCCAGAGCCCTTCCTTTTCTGGGCGTTCCGCTTCCCAATGGTCAATGATCGCCTCTTTATAATGAGCACGGAGCGTATCGTTAAATGCGTAACGATACAGCCCCCAGTAGCCGAGGAAATACATTTCATCGTCGGAATGATTCCATCCGTCCGATAATAACTTGGCAAGGTCGTCTGCGTTTTCAGCTCGGCCAATTTCGGACATCGGACGCATCAGGTTTTCAAAATAACCTTCTTTCAACATGAGTTCAAAAGCCTTTTCCTTGTATTTTTCCTTTTTGGTGAAGTGGTAAGCCGTCTGTAACATCGCCACGATATTGGACGAATTCAGTTTGCGGTCACCTACCGAAGTCGGAAATCCATTAACGTATTCCGGGTGCCATCTTCCCCATTGAGTTGGTTTACCATCATAGTCCACCAAATAGAGGTCGTTTCTTACTATGTGGTCCATCAACGTGTCGATCAATGTGATGGATCTACTTCGGATGTCCTCATCGTCAATCAATTCAGCTAAAACTCCGAAAACGAAGATATGGCCTATCGCTTCATCACTACTGGTTGTAGCTTTCCAATCCCAGTCTGGATGAGCACTACGTTGCCATCTTTCAGGATCCGAAAGTTCATTTATGTGTCCCGTACGTTCGAAGGATCTTGCGGGGAAGCCGGGAACGGGGTTGATCGAATAAAGTCGTTCCATTGCGTCCAACGACTCTCGGCAATTCTCGAGGGCTTCGGGGTCGCGGGTTACGGCGTACCGGAAGGCCTCTCCACCCAAATACATCGATGTCCAAAGCCCGTCGTTATCTGAGTCGGCTAAGTAACCCGTATTGACATTTCCATCTTTAAGATTGACGAGGGTAGAGTTGAAGCCATTGCGTATATGACGGGAGCGAACCTGTTTGTCGTAAAACATTGCCTTGTCATACAACGTCCATTTGTGAAACACTAAATGAGTCAAACCAGCAGGGGTTAACAAAAGAACCGATTCATCCGAACCCGCATAGATTCCCGTAACATGATTATCAAGAATCCATCTTTTTCCATTGTAATAATCGAATTTGCCGTCCTTTCTCAAGGCAAATGCGCCCCGGGTAGTGCCAAACCAGGTCTTTTCTCCAATTTGGGTTACGGCTGTGATTTCGGTCCAGGGAAGCTTCTTATTAATCTCTCCGTTCTGCTCCCCTGTACTAATATTAAAGGATATATAGCCGTCGTTCGTCCCGATAATTACCTCATTGGTGTAGGTATTCACATCAAATGCCGTAAACCCTTTGCTCTTAAATACCTCATTTAGCTTTTGAGTGGTAGGTGAAAATACCGAGAGAGTCGATTTTCCTAAGATCCAAAAAGCATTCGCATTGCTTTGGTATCGAATGGCGATCACTTCATCCGACTTCAGGCTTCCCTTCCAAAGGATTTTCGAATCGTCCACCAAGTGAAGGTTTTTCCCATCTGAAATCAAAAATTGAAAATCCGCGCCCCCCGCCAAAAGTTTCGCATTTTTTAGTCCGTGTTCTGTATAGGGTTTACCCGCCCAAGCATTACTAAAAACCACTTTATCAGATAAATAAACCAGTTGGTCTTTATAGCTGATAACCGATTTAATGGATTTATCCTTCATAAACCGGTAGGTATTGTCGGATATCAATTCCCCAGGGAAAAGAAATTGTCCGCCACTTGGATGGATTAAACCGGAACTTGCCACAACCTGTATTTTACCATTGCGATCGGCAGCTGCATTAAGGAGTTGTGCCCCGGCTTGCTTCCAATGGTATTTGATACTGTATTCTTGTTCAAATGGAGTATCCCGATGTACAGGCTGCTGCGCACTGACATTCAACAATACGCCCGTGAGAAAGGTCCATAAAAATGTTAACGAAAATTGCTTCATGTGCTAATCTGAATATAAATTAATGAATGTATACGAGAGATCAGGTCTTCCATCAATTTCTGATTTTCTTGGGATCAACCACTACGTATTTGATCGACTTTTGATTCCTTTCTAGATGATAAGAATACGAAATATGTATCTTTCCATCCTTTCCTAAAATCATGCTGGGATAGGAGTAGCCCCCCTCATTTTTATTCTTGTCTTCTAACCTAACTTTCCATTTCCAGGTGGCACCCTCGTCATCGGAAAGATACAGGCTGACTTTATAGCGACCATCGTCAATGTCATTACCTAAAAACGCCCATCGGCCGTCGGGAAGTTTGAGGAGTTCAACACTCGCCGTGTTGGGGATATCTGTTTTTACAGAGGGCGTCCATGATTTACCCATATCGGTGGATTCACTTTTGTGAACGCGGGCAGGGGCATCGCCACTGTCACGCATGTAAGCAACTAAAGTGCCATCTTTCTTCTGAATCAACGCTGGTTGGATAGGGCCACGGCCTACCAGGGGTAAACTTGGCACCCAGGTTTCACCGAAGTCTTCCGAAAGTGCCATGAGTGAGAAGTTGAAACCATCGGAATAGAGTGGGAGAATGATACGGCCATCGGGGAATAACAGAGGTTTGATCCTTGTCATCCAACCTGTCGTTCTTTTCTTACGATCAGTAGCTGCATCGATAATCATTCGGTCATACCTTGGCGCATATGCTGCCCATCCGTGATGCTGGGGCGGGAGTTCTTTGAACTTTTTCTCCACTTCCTCAGCAAATTCATCGCCTGGATTCAGTAGAATGTTGTCTTGCCACTCCCAACGTGGTGCTCCGTCTCCAGAATAGTCGGTGGAGGTACGATATCTTAAAATAGAATTTTCCCATTCATTCGCTTGAACAGCAATCCAGACTAGAAAAAGCTTCTCTTTCTGATTGAGGAATAATACAGGATTACAATCAGGTAGATTAGGGGTGTCGGCCATAAGGAAAGGGGTACTCCATTCCGTTTTTCCTTTTTTCAAACGAGAACCCATAATGACCACATCGTTGGCATGTCTTTCCCCGCTTCCTTGAAACCAGGCTGCCAATATATCCCCATTGGGTAATTCAACGATACTACTTCCATGTGCATGCTGGGGTTGCAAAGGAAAAATCAGCATTTGTTTTTCAACGAAATTAGTCCTTTGTGCCCAGGTAACAGATAAACTCAACATCACAACCAAAAAGGCATAGGAAGCACGCTTTAATACTGTTTTCATGTAAACGAAATTGATCTGGAAATAAATAATAGTATAAGATAGCTAATAGTTTACCGACTCATATTACCCCTGACCCTAACTAATGGACCATTCCTGTAAATATCCAATGCCTTCAAGAAATGGTCTGAAAGCAGCAAAAGCATGGCAACAAAAAGTTTTTGTCATTTTAACAATTACTTCAAAAATGTAAGTCCGGGCTATTGCCTCACAAGAGAAAAGTTGGCAAATGGAGTCTTAAGGCATTAAAAATTAACGCATTGCGCAAAAAGAGGATTTATTTACGCAAATTGCGATGATGGGTTAGTTTTAAGGTTGTAAATTTATATCCGAAATGTAAATCGTACAAAAACCTATTCGTAATGGTCCGGTAACAGATAGCTGATTGAAACAGGGAATATAATATATATATAGGTACCCCCAGCTCTGTTCGGTCGATCTGTTGCAAGGTAAACGAAGTGTAAAGTCCAACTCCTTAATAATAACAGGTATGAACGAAGTAATTCTACAACAGGTAATTGAAGGCGATAAAAAGGCTTTTACGCTCTTATTTGACCATTATAAGGGCCCAGCTATGCGATTCTGCTACATGATCGTAAAGGATGAAGCCGAGGCAGAGAATATGCTTCAGGATGTATTTATCAAGATCTGGGAGCGGAGAAAACAAATTAAGCCTGAACTAAATTTTAATTCTTACTTGTATACCTGCCTACGGAATGTCTCGTTTGATTTCCTCAAAAAGATGGAGAAGGAGCAAGTGTTAAGGCAGAAGTATTATGAGCGGATGGTGGAAATGGATATGTCGGACAGCGAAGAATACGAAGCACGTATGTCGCAACTGGAAGCTGCCGTTGAAAATCTTTCTACCAAGAGAAAGCAGATCCTAAAAATGAGCATGGATGAAAACAAGTCCTATCAGGAAATTGCTTCCTCCCTTAAAATTTCCAAGAATACGGTTAAAAACCAGTTGGTAAAAGCCCGTCAATTCTTGAAAAACCAACTCGAAACTCAATACTCTATCGGGTGATATAGGCAAGATGATTTATGTTAAGCGCAAGGGCGCTGTTAATAAATCAAAGTATTGTGAAGCCGACCATGAAATAAATTATGGTCGGCTTTTATTTTATCAACCTCTACGTGCTTTTGCCAGTACATCGGCCAGTTTAACCGGCTTACCTCCTTGCCTTTTACTCTCATCCGCAGCTTCCATGAACGTGAAGATCTCGATGGTTTCTTCGGGGGTAACTGGCACAGTGCCGTTTTCGAAGTACTTGATGATATCGACCAGTAAGGGGTCGTATCCTCCATACGGACCCAGTGGGCGGTTACCGTCGGTGGTGTAAACGGTCCCTCCATACCCCGACTTACCGGTACGAGTTCCCCTAAACGTACCCACACGTCCGTCTTCCCATACACCTACGACTACATCAGTACCTTCTGTATGTACACGGGTTACTTCTTTACATCCGGTTCCCATGACGGTATAGAGCGTTTCCACACCATGGATACCATACCAAAATAAATCGGGGTGCGTTTTTTCTAAACTGCACGGGCTGTATGTATCTGCTCCGACAACTTTATTCTTTTCAAGTCCTTCAATTCCTTTAATGTAACGAAGCGAGGAAGCGGAGAACAGAGGTACGTTGTATTTTTTGGAAGCTTCAAAAATGGCAAGCGTATCTTCAAGTGACGCAGCGATAGGCTTGTCTATGAATACGCGTTTCTTCGCCTTAAGAACGGGTAAAACCTGTTCGAGGTGAAGGCGGCCGTCGTTGGTTTCGAGTAAAACTACATCTACTTCTTTCAATAGAGCATCAATCGAATCGACGATTTTCACGCCCATGGGTTTTACTTGATCTATATAACCTGGAATACGACTGGCGCTGCTTTCAATGGTTCTACTTCCATAGGGATAAGCAGCGACAACTTTATAGCCAAGGTATTTTGCATCTGGGCTGTCGGCGTTAAGCATTTTTGTAAATGCTATACTATGCGATGTGTCCAGGCCGATGATGCCAACTCGTTTTCCTTTAGCAACAGGCCTTGAAAGGGATTCAAGTGGGTTTATAAGTGTCATGCCGATGGTACCAATTACAGTTCCGGTGAGAAATTTGCGACGGTTAAGATGCTCGTTCATTGTATTATTTTTAAGATTTTCGATGTATCTTTTTATTAATATCACCGATCGGGTAGTCAGATACTAATTCCGATAATATTCGTGGTTCTCTTTGGTAATGATGTCGATAGGCATTAGATATTCTTTGGGAACGGTTTGACCAAGGACTAAATGCTGATAAAGTGACATGGTAGCCCGGTACCCTTGGTCAATGGCTTGATGACAGATTAAGAAATCGATGGTTCCATTTTTCAAATACCTGATGTTCTCAGGGGTGTAATCATAGCCAATGAGGGCAATATGCTTTCGCTGACTATTATATAAAAATGACGCTACCGTTGAGACCTGTGAGTTGGTAACAAAAACCGCTTCGATTTCGGAATGGAACATGAATACATAGGTAAGGTATCGGGCGACTGATTCATATTCGGTTTCGCGTATATCGATTCTTGTAATCTCGGTATTGATGCTATGCTCTCTGAAATATTTTCTGAATCCATTTTCGATTTGCAGGTAATTGAAGCTTTTCGATTCGGTTGCAATATTTACAACCAGAATTTTATGACTGCTCTTCAATAATCTCGAAATGAGATTGCCTCCTACATAACCGCTTTGAAAATGGGGTGGTCCTATATAGGTAAGGTTATTTTGGTCAGGAATATTAGAATCAAGAAATACGTAGGGTATCGACTTCTTCTCACATTCGACGATCAGTTTTTTACTTTCTTCGATAAAGGAAGGGGCTAGTATGAGGCCATCGTATTCCGAATCAATAACATGGCCGGCAATTTCATTGAAATTGTCTTTGTCGCTCGGGTTAAAGAGAAATACATCAATTTGAACACCGTACTGCCGAACTTCCTTTTCCGCTTTTTTAACGCCTTCC
>JBAYRB010000119.1:0-7364 GCA_041676905.1 Spirosomataceae bacterium | reverse complement strand
CCCATACCGATAATTTCGGCGTAGATTTTAGCACCTCTAGCCTTAGCATGTTCGTAGCTTTCGAGGATTAACGCAGCTCCTCCTTCCCCTAATACAAACCCATCGCGATCCTTATCGTAGGGCCGAGATGCTGTTTCCGGGGAATCATTTCTTTCGGATAGGGCTTTTAATGCGTTAAAACCACCCACCCCAGCCTGGGTTACCGCTGCTTCCGACCCCCCACTCACGCACACGTCCATAACACCGAGACGGATATAGTTATAGGCATCGATAATGGCATTGGTGGATGATGCACAGGCCGAAACTGTTATGAAGGTTGGCCCTTTCAACCCATATTTAATCGAAATAACACCAGCAGCACTATCTGCTATCATTTTCGGGATAAAGAATGGATTGAATCGGGGCTGCCCCGTACCGTTCGCAAAGTTAATAACTTCTTCTTCAAAGGTCTTAAGGCCTCCTATACCGGAGCCCCAGATAACGCCGGCCTTGTCCAGATTCATATTTTCCAGATCAAAACCGGCGTCCCGAATAGCCTCATCAGCTGCGATAACCGCAAACTGAGTAAAAGTATCCATTTTACGAGCTTCTTGCCGAGGTATGTATTCGGTTACGTCGAAATTTTTAACCTCACAGGCGAAACGAGTCCTAAACTTTTCTGCATCAAACCGGGTAATAGGCGCAGCTCCGCTGACACCCGCAACCAGATTTTCCCAGAATGTACGTACATCATTGCCTAGAGGGGTAATTGCCCCGATACCGGTAACTACTACTCTCTTGAAACTCATAAAGTGTAGAAAGAGAAATGATACTTTTAAGAATTAAAGCTTTTTGTAAATTATCACTTACTTAGTATTAGCCTCAAGATAGCTTATCGCCTGGCCCACAGTACCGATGTTTTCTGCTTGATCATCGGGAATTGAAATGTTAAACTCCTTTTCAAACTCCATGATCAACTCTACTGTATCAAGCGAATCTGCGCCAAGATCGTTAGTAAAGCTTGCTTCGGGAGTCACTTCCGACTCTTCGACACCGAGTTTTTCGACGATAATTTGCTTAACTCTTTCTGAAATTGTTGACATCCTGTTTGTGCTTAATGGTTAAATACGCCACAAATAAATATATTATCCTTCATTTAATCAAAAAAAATGGGAAAAGACGTGCATCTTAGTAAAATACAATCGGTTCTTTCCCCTGCTTTTTATCACAAAAGTAAGGAGTACTTCCCCATTTTCAATTAGGTTATACTGAATTATTTACTCTATTTTTACCACCGATTTATACACCTATCTACCCATAAAGAATTAGCCATCTATGGTTGAAAATATCATTCGTAAAAATCCAGCTCGTTTTTTTCTCATCGCAGGTCCCTGTGTCATTGAAAGTCGGGACAATGCAATGTACATCGCCGAAAAAATCGTAAACATTACCCAAAAACTAGGAATACCTTACCTCTTTAAAGGTTCCTACAAAAAAGCCAACCGAACGAGTGCGAATTCATTCACGGGCATAGGCGATGAAAAAGCCTTAACCATTTTAAAGGAAATTAACACCCAATTTGGTGTCCCGGTAACCACTGATATACACGAATCCATCGACGCAGCAAAGGTTGCGCCTTATGTAGACTTACTTCAAATCCCCGCCTTCCTTTGTCGACAAACCGATCTTCTCGTTGCAGCCGCCCAAACGGGCAAGCCTGTCAACATTAAAAAAGGGCAGTTCCTCTCTGCTGGGTCTATGAAATTTGCCGTCGAAAAAGTAAAAACCGCAAGACCTGACGCCCCTATTTTATTAACCGAAAGAGGAAATATGTTTGGCTACGGGGATTTAGTCGTCGATTTTCGAAATATCCCCGAGATGCAGCAATTAGAGGTCCCGGTGGTTATGGACTGTACCCATTCCCTACAACAACCCAACCAATTGAGCGGGGTCACGGGAGGGAATCCCAAACGGATCGAAACCATCGCCAAGGCTGCCGTAGCCGTCGGAGTCGATGGGCTATTTATTGAAACCCACCCCAACCCCAAGGAAGCTAAATCAGACGGAGCCAATATGTTACCCCTCGACCAATTGGAACAAATTCTTGAAAAACTTATAAGGATCAGGGAGGCAATACAAGAAAAATAACGTTTTTAAAAGGGAAAATATGGAAGTTAGTCCTATACACACACGCTATTCCTATGGGAAGCTCTATTTTTTTCTGTTAATTTTTGTTGCAGGACAAGTTTCGGGTCAACGCGACAGCACCCATATTAACCTAAAACCCGAACATATCGTGGCACCCGTAGGCCTCACCTTGGCGAGCTTTGCGGTGCAAGGAAAAATTAGCAAGCAGCTCAACCGACATATTACAAGTGAATATGCGGGGTTTCACACCCATGTCGATGACTACCTCTGGGCTGCACCCGCTGCGCTAACTTTCACCTTAAGCGCATCAGGTGTCAAAGGAAAACATAAATTAGGGGAGCAGATTATACTTTTTTTGATCTCCAACGCGATGGCGGGAGGAGCCGCTCAAATTATTAAATGGACAGCAAGATACCCTCGCCCTAACGGTGAAGAATACGACTCCTTCCCCTCGGGTCATACGACCTTTGCGTTTGTAAATGCAACAATGCTCCACGAAGAATATGGACACCATAGCCCATGGTACCCTATTGGTGGCTATGCAGCAGCAACCACAGTCGGTGGTATGCGCTTGCTCAACAACCGTCATTGGCTGGCCGACGTGCTCATGGGTGCAGCGATAGGCATCGGGACAACCAAGGGCGTTTATCTCGTATACCCATGGGCAAAAAATAAATTAGGTAAGTAGGTCAATGACTAAAGGTTATAGTTAGAAAGTTACTACCTCCTACAAGGATTATCTTTTTATCAATAAATCCGCAATATCAATAGAACCGCGGTCTTAACCACTCCTAATGTGGATCTAATGACACTTTGGTGTGGAATGAAACTGCCTCCTCTTAGGTCACATCTTACACCAATTGAAATACCGAGAGTTTTACAAACTCTGAAACTCTTTCTTCGATTTCTTCTCTGGTAAGGTTGACTATTCGTTCTACCCCAAATTTCTCCACGCAAAATGAGGCCATCGCAGAGCCGTAGATAAGAGCCCGTTTCAAATTTTCAAAAGACAAATCATCCGATTCCGCCAAGTATCCAATAAACCCACCCGCAAACGTATCCCCTGCGCCCGTAGGGTCGAAGACCTCTTCTAAGGGTAGTGCCGGGGCAAAAAACACATTTTTACCGTGGAATAATAGCGCACCATGCTCTCCCTTTTTGATAATCAGCATCTTTGGACCCATTTCCAGAATGATCTTAGCAGCTTTGCGTAGCGAATACTCTTTTGATAGCATGCGGGCTTCTTCATCATTAATGGTCAATATATCTACCTCCCTTAAAACAGTCCGTAAGTCATCATACGTATTTTCAATCCAAAGGTTCATGGTATCCAGCATGACCAATTTTGGACGCTTATGCAATCGATCCAATACTGATTTCTGAATGGTAGGCGAGGTGTTTCCCAACATGAGGTATTTTGCCCCTTGAAAACTTTTTGGAATTTGAGGGTCAAAATCGCCCATCACGTTCAATTGAACTTCTACCGTATCGCGAACATTCATATTGTCGTGGTACTTTCCGGACCAATAAAAGGTTTTTTCCCCTTTCCTTACCTCTACCCCCTCTGTGTTAATTCCCCGGTTCTCTAGGACCGATCGCATGGATTGTGGGAAATCGTCACCGACGATGGCTACCAAATTGTTTTTTTGGGTAAAGTAAGAGGCGGCAAGGGTAATATACGTTGCAGCGCCACCGAGGATTTTACCGGTTTTTCCGAAGGGGGTTTCCAGTACATCAAATGCTACCGAACCTACAGTCAGTAAACTCATTGTCAAGATTAGGTCATTTAAAATGCGAAATTGGGGCGAATATAACGGTTCCTAATCGATATCGACAACGATATTCGAACGAGTTCCCGATTTCTCTTCAATTAAATTCGCTCTAGTTTACTGGGGTAGGCTTTATTGGCATTCCATTGACAAACGTAGATATTTTCGTCATCATCGATACATACGTCATGGCAATGATGAAAATAAGGTTTTTCCTGTACCATTAGCTGCAATTTCCCCTCACGATATTCCGGCTCCGTTCCACCCGGATTGGAGACAACTCGATCATTTTTATCCAGAATGGTCACAAATCCTGAACGAGGGGTTTGATTCAGATACCGTAATCGTGACCAACAAACGCCTGCATATAGGTAGTCACCCTTAATGACCGGTCGACAAACGTAGGCACCTGGTAGGAAAATTGTGCTTAGGTATTGGCCGTCCAGGGTAAACCGCTTGAACGAGTTATGGGCACGAGACGTCACTAATACGGTGGGATTGGAAGGGTTTCTTGTGTCGATGGCAACCCCATGTGCCGTTGCAAATTGAGTGTCCTCGTCTCCTGCACCACCAAACTTGCCGATATATTGGCCGTCCTTGGTATAACGCAACACGTAATTGGATCCGTAACCGTCGGCTACATAAATAGTACCATCCGGTCCTATAGCTGTTTCTGTCGGTTTGAAAGCCCAACTTTTCTCATATCCCCCGACTTCCGAAGGATGTCCGATGGTCATTAATACGCGCCCCTTAAGATCGGTTTTGAACACCTTGCCGTGATTAACATCGGTAATAAACAAAAATTCTTCCCCGTTAGCATTCCACAAGGTAAGACCATGCCCTCCCGGGTAATCATGCCCCCAACTATCGAGTAGTTTACCCGAGCGATCGTAAATTAATACATTATTTTTCACCTCGTCTCCAAGCATGATCAATCGCCCCTTTTGGTCCTGAACCATTTCATGACAGTTATTAACAGGAAATTTGGATGCATCCTGCGTGCCCCAACCGAGGCGGAGACGGTATTTAAAATTGCCATGCCCCAGTATTTCTCCATCCATTGAATTTTTTCTGCTTTCCATGATTTGTGGTGTTGTAATCAAGGCTGCGTAACCTAGCGTTGACTGTTTGATAAAATCTCTACGATTGATCCCCATATTATTCCCTGTTAATCAGGTTTTTTACCCAATATTTAGTACATTCGATTACAAAATACTATACATACAATCTTAATTAAAGGCGACTATACTATGAATTTACTTACGTTTCCTATCAGGGTAATGAGCCTCTGTTTATTACTCTATTTCCATTCAACAACAGGGACTTATGGTCAAAACACATTGGGGGATGAAGTGGATATCAATGCGTTTATCCAAGAACTCCTACCTGTCATGGCTGAGGAGGGTAACCCGGAAGAATTATTTGAGTTTTTTTCGCAATTACTTGCCGACCCGTTGGACCTAAATCTGATCGGGGAAGAACATTTGGTGTCGTTATTGGTACTCAGCCCGACCCAAATCAAAGCATTTTTACGATATCGGGAGGTGTCGGGACCGTTCCTTTCCATGTATGAATTACAGGCCATTCCTGAGTGGGATTTAGGGACCATCAAACGTGTTTTACCTTTTTTAACCCTTGGGAACGCCTCGGCAAGCCTTTCAAAAACATTTGGGAATGCGACACAAAACTTTTTACTCACCCGATTTCGGCGGGTTTTACAAACACAGAAGGGTTTCACAACGCCCGAACCCGGATCCCGGTCGATCACACGCTATGCCGGAAATCCATGGCAGTGGTACACTCGGTATAGGTATGCACGCACCGGCGCATACAGTATTGGATTAACCCTGGAAAAAGATGCCGGAGAAATATGGAACTGGGCACCCCAACGTCAAATCTATGGAATGGACTTTACCTCCTTTCACTTCCAACTACAGAATCGAAAGCGCTTGAAAAACCTAATCATTGGTGACTATCAAGTGCAAGCGGGACAGGGGTTGGTGTTGAGCTCAGGATTCTCCATTGGAAAAGGTTCAGAAGTAATACAGTCCACCTATCGTAGCACCTTAGGAGCCCGACCTTATACATCCGTCATGGAACACGGCTTTTACCGAGGTCTTGCCCTAACCTATCAATTTAACCCAAAATGGCAATTGACTTCCTTTTATTCACATAAAAACAGGGATGGTACATTAGCGGAAACAGGTGTCGATTTCAACACCATTGTTATTACTTCTTTACCCACTGACGGTAATCACCGAACGCCCAATGAACGATCTAAGCACGGCAACATCGTCGAAAAAAATGCCGGTGCGCACTTATTTTATCAACCCAAAAAAGGTCCGTTTAATGCGGGCTTTACGATACTACGTACTGAATACAGTAAGCCGATCGAAAAGCGTAATCTTCCGTACAATCGTTATGATTTTAAAGGAACAACCAACACTATTTTTGGGTTACATGCATCTTACCGCACTCGAAATACTCATTTCTTTACCGAATCTGCACGTTCTTCCTCAGGCGGGATAGGGCATTTATCGGGGGCTATTTGGGCATTGAACAAATATTGGGATATTTCGATGTTAGCTCGGTTCTACCCCCGTAATTTCCACACCTTTTATGGAAAACCATTTAGCGAAGGGTCTCGTCCCTACAATGAATACGGTATCTACAGTGGGATTCGCTATTCCCCTTCAAAAAAATGGCGACACAGTGCCTATATCGATTTTTTTCATTTTCCATGGAAACGATACTTGGTCGACACTACTTCTAATGGGCTAGGTTTTTTAGTCCATAGCCATTGGCGTCCAAATCGTAATTTCAAAGCCCATGCGGTTATTCAAAGCGAGCAAAAACAGCGGAATGATTCGCCGATCCCTATCCCTCTTGCCACCACTCGTAGAACAACCGCCTTAATTAATTTTGAATGGAGTTTTCAGCGTCGATATGTTTTCCGGACCCGTATCCAAGGGGCTCGGTATCGATTCGGGAGCCTCCCCCCTTCCGACGGATTTACGATTGTACAGGACGCAACTTTCCGTTTCGAAAAACTGGAATTGGGTGGAAGATTGGCCTTATTTCGGACAGACGATTACGACAGCCGCCAATACGTTTACGAAAGAGACGTACTCTACTCTTTTTCCTTCCCTGCCTATTACCATCACGGGATCAGGCATTACCTACTATTTCGTTTCGATGCAACCCGGCGATTGAGGCTGTGGGTTCGCTGGTCGCAAACCCACTATAGCAACCAAGAAAAAATAGGTTCCGGGTTAGACGAAATCATCGGTAATGCCCGAAGTGAGTTGAAATTCCAGGCGATGTACCGGTTTTAATTAGCGAACTTTTGGCCGTGCCTTAGCAGCATCCACACGTTGTTCCATTTTACTAACTGCTGAAGCTCCGAAAAAACCCAAAGCCTTTTTCCCATTGGCTCCTTTAATATTGGTCGGGATATTGGAGGATGGT
>JBAYRB010000118.1:0-7377 GCA_041676905.1 Spirosomataceae bacterium | reverse complement strand
GTTTTTTATGAAGTCAATTTGCCGTATTCTGTTTTTGTGTTTTCTGTCTTTTCAGGTGTTGGCCTCCGAACTCTATATAGGTACTGCGACGGTCGACATTACCCCCCCATTGCCCGTTGCCTTAATGGGGCAATTCCATCTCCGAATTGCACGGCAGGCCGAAACCCCAATTTCAGCAAGCGTCGTCGTGTTGGAAAACCGGTCCGGTGGACAAACCCTCGAAACTTCCATTATGGTTTCTTGTGATTTGGTATACATTTCTGCCGGTATACGGGATGGAGTTAGGGAAAAAGTAAAACAAAAGCTTCCCAATTTGGATGTGTCGAAAATTGTCCTGAATGCCACACACACGCATACGGCGCCCGTATTGGAAGACGAAAGCGACGAGGTGTCATTTCTCTACAATATACCAAAAGAAGGGGTTACGACGCCGGCCCAATATAAAGAGATGTTCACCACCCGTGTGAGTGATGCTATCGTTCAAGCCTGGAGGGGTCGCTCCCCCGGGACCGTGACCTGGGGATTAGAACGTGCGGCTATCGCTTACAACCGTCGTGCGGTTTATAAAAACGGAACTACGGTCATGTATGGTCGTACCGATACCCCTGAATTTCAAAATCTGGAAGGGTATGAAGACCACGATATCAATACCTTGTTTTTCTGGAACGATCGCAAGAAGCTTATTGCGATGGCGATCAATGTGCCCTGTCCCGCACAAGAAGTAGAAGGTCGATCCCATTTAAATGCCGACTATTGGCATCCAACCCGGGAGGCACTTCGCAAGAAATACGGAAATGACCTTGCCATTCTCGCCATGATCGGTGCAGCCGGTGATCAGTCACCTCATCCGATGTATCGTAAAAAAGCCGAGGAACGCATGCGTGTTTTGGGGCAATACGACCGTATGGAAGACATCGCCCGCAGGATTGTCGGCGCAGTAGATCGAGCCTATGACGTCGTGAAAAATGAAGGTGTATCGGACGTGAAACTAATCCATAAAGTAGCGCAACTGGATTTGCCCCAACGTATCATTACCCGGGACGAGTATTTTGAATCCCAAAAGGTGGTTGAAGATACAGAAGCTGAAATTAAAGCCGATCCGCGTAAGAAAGATCAGCTTTACGCCAAAAGTACCTGGTTTGGGGATGTCATGAAGCGATATGAACTACAAAAAAATAACCCCAACCCGACGTATAAAACGGAAGTACACGTCATTCGAATCGGTGATATAGTAATTTGTACGAATCAGTTTGAGTTATTCACCGATTTTGGGATCAGAATTCAGGCGCGGAGTAAAGCCTTGCAAACTTTTGTTGTGCAACTCGCCGGTCCCGGTACCTACCTGGCTACCGATAAGGCAGTGAAGGGCGGAGGCTATAGTGCGGTATGTCAGAGCAATGTGGTTAGCCCTGAGGGCGGTCAGGTGCTGGTCGATGAAACCCTGGCCATGATCGATGAACTTTGGAAATAGATGTCTAATCTTGATGAATTAGGGTTATGAATATGAGAAAAAAATGGGCTAAGATCTTTCTTCTCCTGTGGGTCTTAGGAAATGTCATTGTGGCTTCGGCACAGGGTTTGCTGAAAGCCGGGGCTTCATCGGTCGACATTACGCCTCCACTTGGCCTAAAAATCGTGGGAAATTTTAATACGCCTGAGGCTACCCATATTCATGACCCGCTAGCAGCTAAAAGTCTGGTCTTGGATGACGGCGCCACCCGGCTCGCTTTTGTGATCGTGGATAACGTCGGCGTGCCCATTGAGGTATTTTCAGCGGCTGCAGCACTGATTGAAGCAGAGACTGGGATAACGCCATCCCACGTACTTATGGCGTCTACCCATACCCATTCTGCGGTTAGTGCCGGTGGGGAAGGGAGTAAAAGAAGGGGATTTAATCAAAACGAACCCTTGGATGATTACCAACGTTTCGTTGCGAGGCGGATCGCCGACGGTGTACGCATTGCCCTAAATAACCTGGAGCCAGCTCGTATTGGTTGGGGGTCGGGAGCAGTGCCGCAACATCTTTTTAATCGACGTTGGAGACTGAAAAATCCAATTAAAAGCCCCTATGGCGAACTTGATCAAGTACAATTCAACCCCGGGCTAAATAATCCTAACAAAGTAGAACCCGTCGGAGGAACAGACCCAGAGGTTGCCTTTTTTGCGGTTCAAGCAATGGACGGCCGCCCTATTGCGCTATTGGCCAATTATTCCTTACACTACGTCGGCGGGGTGCCGGCAGGCCATATTTCAGCTGATTATTTCGCCGTATTCGCTAAAAAGTTAGCAGCCCAGCTGGGTGTACAACAAAATTCCCCTCCCTTTGTCGGAATCCTGACCAACGGTACTTCCGGCGATGTTAATAACATCGATTTTAGCAAACCTAGCCCCTCGTACGGGCCCTATGAAAAAATGAATGTAGTGGCCGAAGATGTTGCCCAGGAAGTGTTGAAGGTTTATAAAAATATACCTTATCAAGATAAAGTCACTCTGAAAGCTGCGCGGACCAGTTTGACCCTGAAAATTAGAAAACCTAGCCGTGAAATTTACGAGCGCTCCCTAAAAGTGCGTAACAGTCCAGCGGATACCAAATTTGAACATTCTTTGGAAAGGATATTTGCCGACCGGGCGATTCAATTTTATGAAGAATGGCCAGATCAGGTGGAGGTTCCCTTACAAGTATTTAGAATTGGAGACCTGGGTATTCGCGGAATCCCTTTCGAAGTATTTACGGAGACCGGACTAGAGCTCAAATCCAAAAGCATCTTTAAAAATAATTTCACCATTTCCTTTGCCAACGGTAGTTTTGGTTACCTGGCAACACCGGCACAGCACAAACTGGGAGGGTATGAAACCTGGCTAACGGTGACAAAGGTGGAAGAAAATGCTTCGGAAAAAATTGTCAATGAATTACAACGTCTGGAGAAAAAGGTGAAGTAAAACCATCAACTATTGGATGTGAAGGAAGGTAGTAATCCGTATTCAAGCCAATGCTGACGGTTACCGGTCATCACAAGTGCATCGTTTTAAAGTATTTCGTTTTTCATGTTAAAAAAATCGTTTTTACTAGCGTCAACAGTTTCTGTTCTTACCATGGCTTGCGATACCAAGCCAACGATCACTACTTCTAGGGAGGGGTCCCTTACCACGGAAGAAGCTCTAGCGGCATTTGAAGTGGAGCCTGGTTTCAAAGTGGAACTACTAGCCGCAGAACCCCTCGTTACCAGTCCTGTGGATATGGAGATCGACGAGTACGGACGTTTATATGTGGTCGAAATGCCTGGGTATCCACTCGACAAAAGTGGGACCGGGCGAATAAAGCTGTTGACGGATACCGATGGCGATGGGGTCATGGACCATTCGGTCATTTTTGCCGACAAGCTTATTTTACCCAACGGAATCATGCGGTGGAAGAAAGGGGTAATCGTGACCGATGCTCCGGATGTACTCTATTTAGAAGATACCGACGGGGATGGTAAGGCCGACATTCGTGAAACGATATTAACCGGATTTTCGCTTTCTAACCCCCATGTCAATGTCAATAATCCGATTTATGGCTTAGATAACTGGATTTACCTTTCACATCTAGGGCATATCGGTACTCGAAAATACGGTACCGAATTCGGCGATACCGGAAGTGAAGTGCATTTCCCATCACAAGCTGATCAACCCAGACTGCCTAAAAATGCCGGTGGCTATAATGTTCGCTTTAGACCCGAATCCTTTCAATTAGAAATGGCTTCTTCCCGAGGTCAATTTGGGCATACTTTTGATCGGTGGGGAAATCATTTACTAACCCATAATCAAAATCATATCTATCACGAGGTTATCGCCGCCCGTTATTTAGCTCGGAACCCGGCACTGGTAGTATCAAACACGACGGAATCGATTTCCGACCACGGTAATGCGGCTGAAGTTTTCCAGATTACGACCAATCCCGACCGTCAATTATTCACTCCGGTCGGTGTAACCACATCTTCGAGTGGTATTACCGCCTATCTGGGAGGCTTGTTTCCGCCGCCTTTCGATCAAAACGTCACCTTTGTGACTGAATCGGTCAGCAATTTGGTTCATGTTGATGTGCTCACGCCTAACGGAGCTACCTTTACAGCAGGTCGGCATCAGAAGGATTGGGAATTTCTCGCTTCGAAAGATTCATGGTGTAGACCAGTTAACTTATATATAGGTCCGGATGGAGCCTTGTATGTGCTTGATTATTACCGTCGAATCATCGAACACCCCGAATGGATGTCGGACGAAGCCGTAGAAGCCGGTGGTCTCTACGATGGTCATGATATGGGGAGAATCTGGCGGGTGACCCCTGAAGAAACTGGAAAACCGGAATGGACAAAAGGTCTCACCTTGGGGGATGCTACTTCCCTGGAATTGGTAGAACGTCTCAATAGTCCTAACATTTGGTGGAGGCAGCATGCCCAACGTCTGTTGGTAGATCGGCAGGATCACTCGATTGTGCCCGATTTGGAAAAATTGGCTCGTTCGTCGGATCAAGCTACCGGTAGGCTTCATGCACTTTGGACCCTAGAAGGTCTAGGAAAATTAACAGCCCCGATCATCAGCCATGCCTTGAAAGACGAGGAGGCGGGCGTGCGTGAAATTGCCATTCGTTTAGCCGAACTGCATTTAAACGATAAACCCGAGTTGATCGACCAGTTGTTACGGCTGGAGAACGATAAGGATCATAAAGTCCGGTTTCAATTGCTCTGTACCCTCGGATTTGTCTCTTCACCCGAAGCGGCATCCGTTCGCCAACGCTTACTTTTCCGTGATATTGATGATGAATGGGTGCAGATCGCAGCTTTGTCGGCTGACTCTTCCCAAACCGTCGCGTTGCTAACAGAGGTGTTGGCAAAATTCAACCCTAAACGACCCGCTTATGCATCCCTGGTGAAGAGGTTATCGGCTATGGTCGCCGCCGGCCAGGATGTCGATCACATCAGTACCCTGGTGAAAAACAGTATAGCCCCCCAAAGTGGTGGAAAGGAAGCGGCTATTTTAGAGGGGATGGCACAAGGTGTCAAGCGAAGGAGAGATTCGATTCCGCTCTTAGCGTCGGAGCAACCCCAGCTGGTGGAAGCCGCCTTAAACCATCGTTCGGATGAGGTGAAAAGGGCTGCTTTGGAGATCTTGAAAGCGGATAAACCTATGCTTAGCGAATTGTTGCAGGCGGGTTTGGAAAAAGCAAGAGCCAAGATTCAGAACACTGGTTTTAGTGCGGGGGAACGTAGTGTAGCGGTGAACTTTTTTAGCTTGAGTAAGGATCTTTCTGACCATGTTGATTTCCTCAAAACGTTGATCGATCCTAAAGAAGAGCCGGAAGTCCAAAAGGCTGCGCTCCGCATTTTGGATAAACATCCTGGACCGGAAATCGCTCGTTATGTGCTTTCAAAATGGGAAAACCTCACTCCTGACGTGCGCGACGTGGCTTTAGATTTATACCTTGTCGACAAAGAAAGGGTGCCGTTGTTGCTGGATGCTATAGAAGAAGGAAAAGTACAAGCGTCGGGGTTAGGCTATTTTAGAGGGGTTCGACTAATGAGTCACTCCGATGATGCCTTGCGTGATCGGGCGCGCGAATTGCTGGCAGGTGGTGCTAATACGGAAAAAGCCATAGCCGAATACCAGGACGCCCTGAAGCTACCCGGAAATATCGAAAATGGGAAAACGGTTTTTGTACAGCATTGTTCGATTTGTCACCAGGTCCGAGGTGAAATGGGGGTTGGATTTGGTCCGGATTTAGGAACGGTGCATAATTGGTTGCCCAAAGATTTGTTGGCCAACATCATCGATCCTGCCCTTTCCATGGCACCCGGATATGATTTCTGGGGGATAGAACTGAACCAGGGAGAGACGTTGCAGGGGACCATTGCCAGTGAAACTTCTTCTGCTATTCAGCTTCGACTAGCCCCTGGACTGGAAAGGACAGTAAATAGACAGGACATCAAATCGATTCAAGCGCTCAATATATCGCCGATGCCGAGCTTTGCCGGTCAGATTGATTCGCAGCAAATGGCCGATTTGATTGAATTCCTGAGAAACAGTCATCTGGGAGATTGATCCCTTTCCTAAACGTTATCTTAATCCTCAAAGCATTGTAAAAATGAACCGCAAAACATTCCTGAAGACCAGCCTTTTAGCCGGTGGCGCCCTACTGACCCGGAACATCTCCCTCGGTGCCGACGCCAATGAACAGCCTTTTAAAACTAAATTTTCTCCCGAGTTCGGCATTTTTGAAGATCTGGCTGGGAAAGATGTCGTCGATCAAATCAAATGGGGCTACGACCACGGTTTTCGGGCTTGGGAAAATACCTACCTCATTCGTCGCCCGGTAGCTGAACAAGAAAGAATCAGTCAGGCAATCCAGAAATTGGGGATGGAATTTGGACAATTTGTGGGGGTATTCTCTTTCGATAAGGCTACTTTCGCAGGGAGAGATAAGGATGCTCGGGAAAAAGTGCTGGCCGACATGCGTGCTTCGGTGGAGGTCGCAAAGCGTATGAATACCAAGTTCGTTCACAATGTGTTGGGCAAAGCCGATCCTAATCTGCCCTGGGACTTCCAAATGGGTAATGCCATCGAATTGCTAAAAAGAGCAGCGGAGATCTATGAACCCCACGGGATCACCATGGTGATGGAATCGATGAATCACAAGATCAACCACGCTGGGATGTTCCTGCATTCCATACCCCAGGCCTATGCGTTGGCGAAAGGGGCGGATAGTCCGAGTATTAAGATACTGTTCGATGTTTATCACGTGCAAATTCAAGAGGGTAATATCATACCTACGATAGACTACGCCTGGGACGAAATTGCTTATTTCCAGATCGGTGATACGCCGGGGCGTAACGAACCGACTTCTGGGGAAATCAATTATAAAAACGTTCTGCAACATATTTATAACAAAGGCTACCGCGGCTTTGTTGGGTTAGAACATGGCACCAGTCTTCCCGGCAAAGAAGGTGAGTTAAGGACCCTAGCCGCCTATCGCGAGGTGGATGCTAGGTAGGGGGTGAATGGGGGGGTCATCGGAACACCCTTCGAGAGCCTCAGGGTGACATTACGTCTCAGGGTGACATTACGTCTCTGGGTGACATTACGCCTCAGGGTGACATTGGCCTAGGATGACATCACGCCTCACAGTGACATCGCGGGATTAATCGGAAATTCATTTAACGTTTACTTTCGTTCTTGGCAAACGATTGCAGCCCCGTTAGGGGTGATATTTCTGTAGAAAAAGCATGGTCCCCAACGGTAGCCCGGAACCCCGTAGGGGTGTTATTATCATCATATATAATTGAATATGTATGATGGATGATTGGCGGGGTTTTCATCGGAACACCCTTCGAGTGCCTCAGGGTG
>JBAYRB010000117.1:0-7456 GCA_041676905.1 Spirosomataceae bacterium | reverse complement strand
TGCTTTAGTTTTTTTTCTGAAGATTTCTTTTTCCCTTTCGCTTCGGTAGCCATTTATTTGCTTCTAGAGGTTATAGACAGTATTTTGACCGTCTGTAATTTGGTTCGTTAATAAATTTATCAGGCTTATATCCTGATCTTTCTCCTATTTTTGCAGGTTCCTTACATGAATGGATAGAAAGCCGATGCCGACTTACCTGCCAAGTGCGAAAATAAGTATAAACCTGCGAACAACAAAGAAGCTGTGCGGATAGAGAAGCTTTCATTGCTGCATTTTAAGAATTATAGAAATTCATTTTTTGAATTCGGTGCAGCACTTAATTGCTTGTTTGGGGAGAATGGTAGTGGAAAAACCAATTTAATGGATGCCATTTATTTTTTGGCGCTCACCAAAAGTGCTTTCCATAACCAGGATCAGCTGAGTGTAAATCATGACGAAGATTTCTTTGTGCTTGATGGAATGTTTGCTAAAGCCGATCGAAGCACTCGAATTCGTTGTACGGTTCAACGTCATCAAAAAAAAGTTATTACCGCTGATGGTAAACCCTATGAGCGTTTGAGTGACCATATCGGACGGTTTCCGGTTGTGTTGGTATTGCCAAACGATACGAACCTTATTTCAGAGGGGAGTGAAACGAGACGAAAATTCTTCGATGGGGTGCTGTCCCAATTAGATTCCGTCTATCTAGCGGATTTAATTACTTATAATCGGTACCTGAACCAGCGTAACGCCCTCTTAAAAATCATGGGTGAGTCGGGGCGACCCGATCCGGTCATGCTGGATACCTACGACGAGACCCTTCTCGCCTTAGGTAAGAATTTGGGGCATAAACGTCGGTCGTTCATCGCCGCCTTTGAATTACTTTTTCAAAAATATTACCGTTTCCTGAGTCAGGGAAAAGAAGAAGTACGCATCCATTATGAAACGGAAGTTCTCGATGAAAACTTTGAGGAGCGTTACCTACGACAGCGGAGTGTCGATCTGCAAGCTCAAAGAACGACTAAAGGACTCCATAAAGATGAATACGTATTCCATTTTGACGGGGTGCCGGTTAAGCAGTTTGCTTCCCAAGGCCAATTGAAATCTTTCGCCCTCGCCTTGCGTCTAGCCCAATTTGTCATGTTAGAGCAGGATCGGGGCATCAAACCCATTCTTTTACTGGACGATGTGTTTGATAAACTCGATGATCTGCGGATCGGACAGCTACTCCAATTGATTCAAGAAGGGACTTTCGGACAGGTTTTTATTTCCGACGCCCGGCCTGAAAGATCAAAACAAATCATCTCCGGACTCGACTGCGAGAAAAAAGTTTTTGACATAAACAAAGAGTCCTAGTCGTTCAAACTAAATTCAATTTTTTGTATTTATCCTTGGCATCCTTTCGTTAAGGGTAACCTAAATAGTTCGATTCCAGCTCATTTTTATCGTAATTTTTCCCACGGTAACATTATTGCGCACCGTTCGGGTGGCGAACATTTAGTACTAATCGGATTTAAAGTACGTATAGGCTTTGTTTATAAAATTGTATTTTTCCTTAAGGGGTTGATTTTCAGTCGTCTAATTTGCTGAGGGCATAGGAAAAATCTGCGAAAATTGTTTATTTTTGTTAAGGTTTAGGCCTTGTAGTTAAGGTTTTATGGTAATTTCTTAGCGAATGAAAAATCATGAATGCCATAAACAGGTTGTTGGTCATATGGCTGACAGCAGTTGCTGTGGGGCCAGCAACAATATACGCTCAAAAACGTGCAGACTATGAGAAGGAACGGTACGGGTTCTTTCTAACCGATAATAGGAAGAAGCTGCGTATTCCTTTTGAAGTCCACTCCAATTTGATCATTGTGCCGGTTCAGGTCAATGACAGCGATACCCTTAATTTTATTCTAGACACCGGTGTAAGTACGACGATCATTACTGATCCAACGGCACTCATTCCCAATTCACTCCGTTTAACACGCAAGGTAACCATTACTGGGGCTGGCGAAGGTGAGGCCATAGAAGCCTATGTCGCCATTGGGAATACACTGAACATGTATGGGATGCGAGCTAACCAGCAAAACATGGTGGTACTGGAAGAAGATGTCCTTAAAATGTCGGAGTTTGTCGGTATACCTGTACACGGTATCTTTGGCTATGAAGTATTTAAAAACTTTGTCGTTACCATCGATTTCATCCAACGAGAACTAACCCTTCGAGAACCGGGTACCTATCGCTATAAGAAAAGACACGGTGATATTTACCCCATTACCATAGAAGATACCAAGCCTTTTACGCATGCCGTTACCCTACTAGCCGATGGGAGAGAACAGCCAATTAAGTTGGCTATCGATACTGGTGCCGGGCATGCATTGTTGCTCAATCGTTCATCCGATTCGAGAATTGAACTGCCCGAGAAAGTGATTTATACCCAGCTAGGACGAGGGTTAAATGGGGTCATTAACGGCAATCTTGGCCGTATTGAAATGATTAAAATTGGAAAACATGAACTAGGGAATGTCGTCGCATCCTTTCCTGACAGCACTTCCTTTGGTATCAAGTTGCCCAACCCGAATACCCGGCAGGGAAATATCGGTTGTGAACTATTGCGCAGGTTTAAAATAACCATGAACTACCAGGACGAATACATGGTCATCAAAGGAATTAAGCGAAAACTGAGGGAGAAATTTGAACACGACATGAGTGGGTTGGAGTTGAAGGCCGGGGGTGACGACCTTAAAGATGTCTATGTCACTTTCGTCATGGATAATTCTCCAGGGGAACAAGCCGGGCTCCTCCCAGGTGACCAACTCATATTTATGAATAACCGTGCGGTCCGAAACATGACGATGAATGAAATATACAAATTGCTTCAAAAAGGGCCTGGCAAAACCGTTGACCTACTGGTGAAGCGAGGAGAGGATCTATTTATCACCCAAGTCACGCTGAAAAGAATGATCTGATCAAACTCGTAAGGTCAGGATTTCCGTTTATTCGTTCCGACAAGCGGCAGCAACGTAAGCATCATTACGGATAATTTTCTTTCCAAAAATCGTATCCGGTATATAGGGAAAGGGTTGTAACTTTGAACTATGATTACAACACCCGATGATCGTTTACAACCCCTTCTAACAGCGGATGGTTCCCATACGCTCTTACATCCTATACTCAAGGAATATTACCACTCGCTGCAAGGTTCATTGCAAGAATCGATCCATATATTCATCAATTTGGGTTTAAAACCTCTGCTGGAAACCGCTTCCGAAGGCACAGCAATTCGAATCTTTGAAATGGGTTTCGGCTCTGGATTAAATGCATTGTTGAGTTGGAAGCTTGCAGATGAATTGCAAAAAAAGGTGGAATATACGGGGATAGAAGCTTATCCAATTACGCTAGAAGCTAGCAAATTGCTGAATTATGAGCAGTTAACGGGTAAGGAGGGCTTGTCGACACTCCATAACACACCCTGGGGAGAAGCGGGAACTTTGTCACCCTATTTTACTTTTCAAAAAATCGAGTGTTTTTTTGAGGACTATCGGGGAGAAGGTCGCTATCATGTCATTTTTTTTGACGCTTTTGCCCCCGAAGCCCAGCCCGAACTCTGGACCAGTGAAATTTTTCATCGCTTGGGTAATAGGATGATCGAAGGGGGCTATTTAGTGACCTATTCCTCCAAAGGTTCGGTACGAAGAGCCTTGAAAGAAGCTGGGTTTACCGTCGAGAAACATCCCGGTCCCGGACGTAAACGGGAGGTAGTTCGAGCCATTTGGCCTCATTCGGGTTGACGTAGTAGCTTCATCTGGATCCAGATTAACCCCTTCATTAGATTCATAAACTGGCAAATTCCGAATTTATATGCCCTTTTTCTGCTATTTCGAAAACGAATTCCATCCCCTGGACGCTCCCCTTCTTAAAACCAATGATTTAGGTCTACTGCGGGGCTATGCCTTGTTTGATTATTTACGGACGTACAATGGAATTCCCTTCCAACTGAAGGCTTATTGGAATCGCTTTACACAGTCAGCCAAGTCGCTGAACTTGGAAGTTCCATTAACCTACGAGGAGGTTCAGGAAGTTATGGCCCAGTTATATCGCTTTTCTGGGGAGGCAGAAATTGCCTATCGCCTTCTTCTCACCGGAGGCTACGCTCCCGATGGGATGACTTCTATAAAACCGAATTTTATGGTCCGGGCAGAGCCCCTATCTAGGGAGAATCCGGTCAGTCGAAGGAACGGTATCAAGGTCATTCCTTACGAATATGTAAGGGATATGCCCTTGGTAAAGACCACGAACTATATTCATGCGATGGTGATGAGTCAAACCCTTAGGGAACAAGGGGCTTCCGACCTACTTTTTCACAAGGAAGGGCGGGTAAGTGAACTGACCCGAAGTAATGTATTTATCGTAAAGAATTCTGAAATAATAACACCAGATCGGGATGTGTTGAAAGGGATTACGCGTCAATTGGTAATCGATAAAGCCTCTCAATTATTTCCCGTACATGAAAAAAGTATCTCGTTGTCCGATTTTTTGCAAGCTGACGAGGCATTCACCACCAGTACTACCAAAGGCGTAATGCCCATAGTCAAAGTGGGCGAGCAGGTAATCGGTGACGGAAACCCAGGTCCTATAAGTAAGTCCCTCCAGGTAGTTCTGGAAGAGGTTTATAAGAATTATGGCAAGTGACTATCACCGGATGAGGTGAAGTCTCACCTTGGTAAGAACGACAAAAAAAATTATGAGGCTAATTAGGTAAATGACATTCCGACTATCGATTAGTCCTTTTCCCAGCGACTGGTATTGTCGGTCGAGGGCTAACCATCCTGTCAAGTTACTGACAAACCCTGTAACCAGTAGGTCGGAGACAGCGCTGAAGCCAATATACCAGATAAATCCAATAAATACGGAAAGTACAAAGGCTACAATTTGATTATCGTTAAGTGCCGAAATCCATACCCCCATGGCGGTTAGGGCGCCGCTCAACAAAAATAATCCGATATAAGAACCGATAACGGCTGCGGAATCTACATTACCCGGCGGATTACCGAGTTGGTAGATACTATAATAATAGATGAAAGTGGGTAAAAGGGTGATCGTTACGAGCGCCCAACAGGCAAAGAGTTTACCCAGAATCAGTTGTAGACTGCTCAACGGTTTAGTCAAAAGTAGTTCCAAGGTGCCATTTTTGCTTTCCTCGGCAAATGCCCGCATCGTGATGGCAGGTACAAGAAAAAGTAGTACGTAGGGAGTTAAATTGAAAAATACGTACAGATCGGCGTACCCATAATCGAGCACATTGGAATCCGGAAATACCCACACGATCAGCCCTACAGCCACCAAAAAAACAGTGATGACGATATAGGCAGTCAGGGATCCGAAAAATGAACTTAGCTCTTTGGTGAAAATGGCGAACATAGTCAACTTATGATCTCAATAACGCGCAATTTGCACCATTTCTTATTCAAATACGGGTCGTTTCTTTTGAAGAATAGCAGCAATGATGAGCGAAAGTATAAGTCCAATAATAGCCGATCCCACCACGGAAAAAAGAAAAATCATGCCGGGCGTTTGAAATTTCTGGCTCATTTCCAAGGCATTTTCGATCGCTTGATCGTCGAGTCCTTGTTCTTCCAGCGACTGACGGGTATAGTCGGAGATGCGCTGTAAAGGGGTTTTGTCGATTACCTGCAAATAAAAGGTACTGATGAGACCACTCGTTAACCCTATGATGGCTGCTGTAAGAGCGCCGATACTAACACCCTGGCCATAAGACACAAAACCTTGATTTTGCTTTCGGTACTCTTTGATAGCCAGAACAATAGCGAGAATGAAAAGGACCCAACTCAGTTGAGGTAATAGTTTATTGGTCTCCACTTGGAATACATAAAGTAACACCGAATAGATACTGGAGATGAGTCCAAACATAAGTCCGTATCGAATAGCTACACGAACAATTGGTTGATCTTCTTGCATAATGAATTTGATGAGATTGTTAAAAATGGTTTAGATGTATCAGAACAAAGATATCAAAAAACCAACCACCGCCTCAAATCATTTTATTTGATCGGTTGTTGACGTCTGAAAAACAATGATATCAAAAGGATTGGAATGATTCCAATGACAAACTTTTTGCTTATTTCATCGGAGATTAAGGTTGACGGATCTGTATCTTTGACATTGGAAAGCAGCACACCAAACTCCTCCTCACCGATTTGTTCGACCAATTTCTCTTTGCCGTCGAGCAAGAGGTGTTCCATATTATTTAAGTAATCCGTAAAAATTTGCGGATCGATGATCGTGACAAATAAATATACGAGCCAACCGGTTAAAAATGCAGCCGTCATATTGAGAACATAACCGATCGTTAGGCCTTCCCAAAGATGCATCCACCCTAAGCCGATTTTTTTTCGGAAATACCAGCATGCATAGCAAATAGTAATAATATGTATCCCAAAATCGGGTGTGCGAATATTTCCTAAAGGATTGACATCTAGGGCGTATAAACCCAAAAAGTAGGCAAACGTCAGCAACCCAGTGATCAGTCCAATGATTACCGGGATTTTAAGTATGGGTTTGTTGAAGTAATTGAGAAATGACATCAAAATAGGTAGTAACTTATTCGAACCACTTAAACTCACCTCGATTGACGATCCCGCGTACTACTCCCTTCAATGTTTGGTTTAAAAACGGAGAATTTTGCGATTTGGAATAGGTCTTCGAATATTCCCATTCGCTCGTTGGGTTAAAGAAGGTAAGGTCAGCGCTTTGCCCCTCGAGCACATTGCGTGCGGGTAATCTTAATACCTTTCGAGGGTTTTGGCTAAGCTTATTAACCAGTGCTTCCACCTTCAAACCGCTGTTCATCAGTGCAACCGAAAAGGCTGTTTCCAGGCCGATGATTCCAAATTCGGCATGGTCAAACTCAGTATCCTTATTTTGAGGAGCCTGTGGAGAATGATCCGAAACCACTATATCGATGGTGCCATCAGCTAAACCTTCTTTAAGAGCTTCTTTATCGGCAGAGCTTCTAAAGGGCGGGTTCACTTTTAAGTTTGTATCGAACAAACTCAGCGCACTATCTTCAAAGGCTATTTGGTGGGCTGCGATATCGCAGGATACCGGCAGTCCTTTCTTTTTGGCATCACGGATTAGCTGCACCGATTTTTGCGTTGACAGCAGGGCAAAATGCAAGAGTGGATATTCGATTTGGGACAGGTCTCTGCCTTCCAGCGCATATTCTAAAAGTTGCAGATCCCTTACGATCATCATTTCTTCCGACAAAGACGGAATCCCCTTTAGCCCGAGCGAGGTGCTCGTAATACCTTCATGCATTTGCCCATAGAGTGACAAGTATTTGTCTTCTGGTCGATTGATCAAAAGCCCGTTCAAGGGTTGAAGGTAAAGAAGTGATTTTAAAAAAATATCACTGTTATGCAAGGGGTTTACACCGTCGGTAAAAGCGATTGCACCGGCATGGTGGAGG
>JBAYRB010000116.1:0-7471 GCA_041676905.1 Spirosomataceae bacterium | reverse complement strand
TCTGGAAAAGATGAATCGCTTCTTTAACGACTCACCAGGAGAAGCTTACGACTGTTTTGTATTAAAGGGATACGCAGGAACGGGAAAAACAACCCTCGTGAGTGCCTTGGTGAAAGCGTCCCGGGAACTGGGGTACCGAGCGCTTCTCCTAGCTCCAACCGGGCGTGCAGCCAAAGTGATGGCCAGTTATTCCGGACGAAAAGCATTTACCATCCATCGTATTATCTACCGCCAGCCCGATACGGATTCCGGTCATTTCCATTTCATTCGACAAGCTAATTACTATAACAAAACGCTTTTTGTGATCGATGAAGCGTCAATGATTAGTGACGAGTCGACCTTTGGTACCAACGGTTTGCTCACCGATTTGATGGAATATATACGGGAAGGAAAAGACAACAAAGTCATATTCGTTGGCGATACTGCTCAGCTTCCCCCGGTGGGCACCCTGCTGAGCCCAGCCCTCGATACCGTCTTTCTGCAAAAACGATTTGCTTTACATACACTGGAAGAAGAATTAGTCGACGTGATGCGACAGGCGGAGTCCTCTGGCATCCTATGGAATGCGACCCAACTCCGTTGTCAGTTGACAGAAAATCAAATGAAGGTTCAGATTAGTTCCCAGTCATTCAAGGATGTTTTTCGGATGACGAATGCCCGACTCGAGGAAGGACTGCGGTATGCCTATGACAAATTTGGAGAAGAGAATACCATACTTCTCACCCGGTCAAATAAGGCGGCCGTACAATACAATCAATACATACGTCGAATGATCCGTTTTTCAGAAGACGAACTGGATGCAGGAGAAAGACTGATGATAGTAAGGAACAATTACCGCGTATTGGACGAAGATTCCCGTGCGGGCTTTTTGGCCAATGGAGATTTTGTCGAATTGCTAAAAGTGAAACGCTTCGAAGAGCTACATGGATACCGTTTTGCCGATGTAACCTTGAAGTTGACAGATTATCCTGAAGAACCTCCTTTCGATACGAAGATTCTTTTAGACACACTTTACAGCGCTTCTCCAGCACTTCCTCCGGAAGATAATCGGAAATTATACGAAAGCGTTTTGCAAGATTATGCTGACATAAAAACCAAGAAAGCACGAATGGAAGCCTTGCGTGCCGATCCCTATTTAAATGCGGTACAGGTAAAATTCGCTTACGCCCTCACCTGCCATAAAGCGCAAGGGGGGCAATGGAATGCCGTCTTCGTAGATCAGGGATTCCTACCCAATGCGGAAGTGACACCGGAATTTCTCCGATGGATCTATACGGCTGTTACGCGGGCTACCGAAGAATTGTACCTCATGAATTTTCATGACGCATTCTTCGATGCGAATACCGAGGCAATCAGTGAATAATTCGTTTAGTCGGCAAGGTTAAAAATGCGAACGGCGTCCTCATAGCTTTGGGGCATTTCAGCTATACGCCCCGCTTGGGCACCTGGAACGATCACATAACGGTATTGTCCATCGGGTGGGGTTAGATTTCGGCCTTGATCCAAATCCGTACTCCAAATGCTAATTTTCTTTTCCGACAAGGAGTAATCCAGTCGAACTTGAATTAAACTGCTTTCTACCAGATGGGGAAGAGGTCTGATTTGATTATTGTCCTGGCTAAGTTTAACATAGACCAACACTAAACCCCGATCCAAAATAGCCTGATCCACCGGTGGGGCGGTGATGTCATGCCTGAATCGGGTAACTCCACTTGCGGAGGTCCGCTCCCACATATTCGTGGTTACCGATTTCCATTCTGAATAAATTACATTGGCGGTTCCTGGTTCACCAGGATCGCCCTTAGGGCCTTGAGTACCAACCCCGTCTTTCCCCGGAGGGCCTTCCGGTCCTTCACAACTTGGGAAGGATAAACTGGCAAGGAGAAGCACAGCGCCCAGAATAATTTGGTTAATTTTTGTCATTTACCTTAATGGAATAATTGTTAGATTCTTCCCTTAAAAAACATTTAGTGGAGGAGAATTTCAAAGGGGCGTAAATTTCCGAATTCCTGAACACATTAACAAAAAATGTTTCATATTTGAGTTTCCGATACTTATTGAACGAACGCAAAGCGCAGGTTACTGTCCGTAAATCATAAACTTCATGGCCGAAAAAAAACTTTTTCTACTAGATGCAATGGCGCTGATTTATCGAGCTCATTTTGCATTTATTAGAGCACCTCGAGTCACTTCCAAAGGCGTCAATACGAGTGCCATTTTTGGGTTTACCAATACCTTACTAGAGGTACTTCAAAAGGAGAACCCAACCCATATAGCCGTCGTGTTTGATACGCCCGCACCGACCTTTCGTCATATTCAATACGAAGCTTATAAAGCACAAAGGGATGCCCAACCCGAGGACATTACCTTCGCTATTCCCCAGGTCGTAAAGTTGATGAAAGCCATGAATATTGCATGCTTGGAACTCGACGGTTATGAAGCGGACGATGTGATCGGAACAATAGCAAAAAAAGCAAAGCAGGAAGGGTTTGAGGTTTACATGATGACACCTGACAAAGACTATGGTCAGTTGGTCGAACCTTCGATTTACATTTACAAACCCGCATTCCTGGGTAAATCGGCAGAAGTGTTGGGCGTGAATGAGATTTTGGAAAGATGGCAGGTGGAACGAATTGACCAGGTTGTCGATATATTAGGGTTGATGGGCGATGCGGTCGATAATATTCCAGGAATACCGGGTGTGGGGGAGAAGACCGCACAAAAGCTTATCGCACAATATGGAAGTGTGGAGTCCCTGTTGGAAAACGCACAGGAACTGAAGGGGAAACTGGGAGAACGAGTTCGTGAAAATGGCCATTTAGCGGTTCTTTCTAAACAATTGGCTTTAATAGATACCCAAGTTCCCATCGATTTTGTACCTGAAAATCTTGCACGTGCCGAAATAAATAGGGAACAGGTTAGCCAACTCTTTGATGAATTGGAATTCAGAACCCTTAGGAAAAGAGTTTTGGGCGACGATCCGCTGGCAGAGGAATACCGGGCTATTCCTGTAGCCCCTAAAGCCAAGCCCGGTCAGCTCGACTTGTTTAATGCGCCGGCATCAGATGCTTCTTCCCAAGAAGCTCAGCCTAAAACTTCTGATTTTGAGTTGTCAGAACCTTTTGAAGATACAGGGTCGTTGCGTACCATAGCCAATACGCGTCATCATTATCATGTTGTCGACACCGAAGAGCTTCGTAGCAGTCTAATTACCTACCTTCTCCGTCAGGAAGTGATCTGTTTCGATACGGAAACGACCGGTACAAATGCGCTCGATTCCGATCTAGTTGGTCTGTCCTTTGCTTATATTCCGGGAGAAGCTTTTTATGTTCCCGTGCCGGCAGATCGTGCCGAAGCTGAAAAGTTAGTGCATGCTTTTAAATCCGTATTTGAAAATCCTTCCATTGGAAAAATCGCCCAAAACATCAAGTACGATATGCAGGTGTTGGCTCGTTACGGGGTGCAGGTGGAAGGAAAGCTCTGGGATACCATGCTAGAGCACTACCTAGTGGAACCCGAAAAACGCCATAACATGGACATCCTCGCGGAAGACTACCTCCGTTATATTCCCATTTCCATCGAGACTTTGATCGGCAAGAAAGGAGTTTCCCAAGGGAATATGAAAGACGTAGACTTACAAGCCATCGCCGAATATGCAGCCGAAGATGCCGATATTACCCTTCAATTGCACTATAAACTAATGCCAGAAGTGGAGAGCAGGGGGGCAAAAAAGCTTTTGGAAGAGGTGGAAATGCCCTTGGTTAGGGTGTTGATGGATATGGAAATGGAAGGGGTGAACGTCGACTTGCAAGCATTGAAGGAGATGTCGAAAACCCTGGAGAATGACATCAAGGTGCTGGAGCGTGAGATCTACGAAATCGCCGGTATGCCTTTCAACCTCAACTCTCCTAAACAACTGGGGGAAGTGTTGTTTGAAAAGATGGAACTCATTAAAAACCCCAAGAAGACCAAGACGGGGCAGTATGCCACCGGAGAAGAGATTCTTTCCCGGCTGGAAAATGAACATGAAATAGCGCGTAAAATTCTTGATTACAGGGAATTGCAAAAGTTGAAATCGACCTATGTCGATGCCCTGCCGACGATGATCAATTCGCAGACCGGTCATATCCATACTTCCTACAACCAAGCAGTGGCGGCTACCGGGCGATTGAGCAGCAACAATCCGAACTTGCAGAATATCCCCATCCGTACCCCACGGGGGCGAGAGATTCGGAAGGCATTTGTGCCGCGTGGAGAGGAATATCGTATTCTGTCTGCCGATTATTCACAGATTGAACTTCGGATTATGGCTGCATTTAGTGGTGACAAAACCATGTTAGAAGCCTTTAATCAAGGACAAGACATCCACGCAAGCACGGCTGCAAAGGTATTTAAAGTTCCCTTGGAAGAGGTGAATTCGGAGATGCGTCGAAAAGCGAAGATGGTAAATTTTGGAATCATCTACGGTATCTCTGCTTTCGGTCTAGGCCAGCGCTTAGGAATTTCTCGTACAGAGGCTGGGGAGATCATCAACGCTTATTTTGAACAGTTCCCGGCTGTGAAAGCCTATATGGACAAAGTGGTAAACGATGCTCGCGAAAACCAATACGTAGAAACGATTTTGGGACGCAGGAGATATCTGCCCGATATCAATTCCCGAAATCAAACCAATCGGGGTTTTGCTGAACGCAACGCGATTAACGCGCCCATCCAGGGTTCAGCAGCCGACATGATCAAAGTAGCTATGATTCAAATACATGACTTTATCAAAAGGGAAAACCTCCGTTCACGGATGATTTTGCAGGTTCATGACGAATTGGTCTTTGATGCCCACCAGGATGAAATTGAATATTTGTCTGAAAATGTCGATAGGCTCATGCGAGAAGCCATTCCTTTGCCCGTCAAAATGGCGACCGGTATCGGAATTGGAGCTAATTGGCTGGAAGCACACTAATAAATTAGGTTTGGAATTTGCGTATTCAAATGGATCAAAGGGTTGTAATTACCGGTATTGGAATTTATTCTTGTTTGGGACAAAACCTTGAGACGGTAAAACAGTCGCTCTACCAAGGTAAAAGTGGAATCATTTTGGATGAAGCCCGAAAGGAATTTGGCTTTCGTTCGGGGTTGACTGGCTTTGTTCCCGAGCCCGATTTGAAGTCACTTTTGTCGCGTCGCCAACGAATTGGCATGCATCAGCCGGCCATGTATGCCTATATGTCAACACTGGAAGCCTTACATCTTGCTGGTTTAGACCCGGAATATCTCGACGCTCATGAAACCGGTATTATTTTCGGGAACGACAGTACGGCAGCGTCCGTAGTCGAAGCCATCGATAAAACCCGGGACAAAAAAGACACCACCTTAATCGGTAGCGGTGCCATTTTCCAAAACATGAATAGCACCGTGAACATGAATTTGGCGACCATTTTCCGACTCAAAGGAATTAATTTTACCCTGAGTGCAGCTTGCGCATCCGGATCACATGCCATAGGAATGGGCTTTTTGATGATCAAACAAGGGTTGCAAGATCGGATCATCTGTGGGGGAGCACAAGAAATCAATCCCTTTGCGATGGCTAGCTTCGATGGACTGGGCACCTTTTCTCTCCGGGAGTCGGAACCTCAAAAGGCTTCCCGACCCTTCGACAAAAGTCGAGACGGTTTGGTGCCAGGTGGAGGTGCTGCCACGGTTATTCTAGAATCTTACGAATCGGCCAAAAATAGAGGGGCTACCATTTTAGGCGAGTTGGTAGGATACGGTTTTTCTTCGAACGGAGATCATATTTCCAATCCCGATATCAACGGACAACTCCGGTCGTTGACCATGGCTTTGCAACAAGCCGGTCTCAGGGCCGACGACATCGATTATATCAATGCGCACGCCACGTCCACACAGATTGGGGACGCTTCCGAAGCGCGGGCGATCGCCCATATTTTTGGCAACAAAGTGCCTGTGAGTTCTACCAAATCCATGACTGGACACGAATGTTGGATGGCTGGAGCGAGTGAAATTGTGTATTCCATGTTGATGATGGAGGGAGGGTTTATAGCTCCGAATATTAACTTTGAGGATCCAGATGAAGATTCCGCTCAAATCAATATTGTACCTCAAACCATCGAACGTGACATCAATATCTTTTTATCAAACTCCTTTGGGTTTGGAGGAACCAACTCAACGCTCATCGTAAAAAAATGGGAAAAATGACCAATTTTTTACGAAACCTGCCCAAAGTCATCTTTTACATTGAATCCTTAGCTTATTTTTGGGGGTTCCTGAATCTGAATCTAGGGTGTATAATGACGAACGGTACTACGCTAAGGTAGGGATCGATATTCGGATGTCGATACCCTAACAAAAATATAGAATTAACTTTACTATGCCACTCATTTTTGCCAAACAGGCTTTCACAGACGGGAATACGCTTAAAAATTGCCTTATCGAGGTTGAAGGAGGCAGGATCCGTACTCTATCTCCTTCGGTTGATATTCAGACGATACCTGACGCAGCTATTCGTGTCGACTGTTTGGCACCCGGTTTCATCGACATCCAAGTCAATGGTGGAAAGCAGTTTCATTTTACCCATACTCCAACGCGGGAAGCATTGATCGATATTGCTAAGGCCAGTCGCGATTCGGGTACCCCGTTTATGTTACCTACCTGTGTGACCTCTTCACCTGAAAATATAGGTAACGCCATTGAGGCTACGCGGGCTTTTATGAAGGAATTCCCCCATTCAGGAGTGCTTGGTATGCATTTGGAAGGACCTTTCATCAGTCCCCAAAAACGGGGTGCGCATTTAGAGAAGTACATCATTCGACCTGAGGGTAAGCTGATGGATTTACTCGAAGAGGACGGGGGACAGGTAGTGAAATTACTCACCCTCGCACCCGAACGTTTAACCGCTGATCAATTGGCAAGACTACAAGGTTTCGGCATCGTATTGTCGGCAGGTCATTCCAATGCAACCTATAAGGAAGCCATGGAAGCGTTTAACCAGGGGGTGAATGTTTGTACACATTTATACAACGCCATGTCACCGTTGGGACATAGGAACCCGGGTTTAGTGGGCGCTGTCTTCGATGCGGAACAGGTCTATGCGCCTATAATTTTGGACGGCTTGCATTGTGATTTTGCGGCAGCGCGAATCGCATATCGTCAAAAGGGGAGGAAACTCCTGTTGATTTCCGATGCCTTGTTTTTAGGTAGGAAAAAGAATTCCTTCCTATGGGAAGAATTCGACGCAAAGCTAGTAGGTAATACCTATGTAAACAGTGAGGGCAACTTGGCGGGAGGAGCCCTTTCGTTAGCTGAAACCTTGGTCAACGCCGTTGAAAAAGTGGGCATCCCCTTAGGAGAAGCAATCGATATGGTGACTCGACGTCCGGCCGAGGTTTTAAGAATGGAAAATCGATTGGGAAGACTGGCGCCGAACTACCCGGCCGTCTTCACAACATTTGATGAAAAGTTG
>JBAYRB010000115.1:0-7473 GCA_041676905.1 Spirosomataceae bacterium | reverse complement strand
TGCTCTCCCTGCTGAGCGCTTCCAACCCCGAAAAAGCTAGTCTTCTGCTTCATCCTGAAGCCTGATGATCAAACCTTCGTCACCCTGGACAGTCAGCGATTCACTACCAACTTGTTCACCCAATCGACGTAGAAGCGTATCAACTACAATGGTTCCATGCCAATAAAAATGTGCAGGTGAAAAGCTGGTTGGACGGTGCGTAAGGTTTAAAATGACTAAAAAACGGCCTTCCCCCTCATATGAGCGCAAATAGGATATAATTTGCTCATCCGTATGGATGGGCTGATAACTTCCTAACTGTAAGGCTAGTTCCCTATGACGAAGTTGGATCAAGCTGTGATAAAGATTCACGAGCGATTCAGGCAAACTTTTTTGGGTTTCTACATTGACCTCTTCATAGTTATCTGCAAGCCGCAGCCAGGGCTTTACATTTGAAAATCCGCTGTACGGTGACGTATCCCACTGCATTGGCGTACGTGCGGGGTCCCGGCTCTGATACAAATCGGGGAATCGGATGCCCTGGGGGTCGACAATTTCGGTTGGAGGAATAGCCACATCAACCATTCCAATTTCTTCTCCATAGTAGATGGTGGGAGTCCCTCTTAGGGTAAGGAGCATCATGGCAGCTACACGCGCCTGCGGTAATCCTATTTTACTGGCGATTCTAGGCTGATCATGATTACCCAATACCCAATTAGGCCAGCCCCCGGCCGGAAGTGCTCCCTCATATTGACTGATCATATTGGCGATTTTTTCCGCTTCCCAATCGATGGTTAAAAGTTGGAAATTGAAGGGCAAATGAGCACCGTTATTTTCTTCACCATAATAGGCTACCAAACGATCGATCGGAAGGTAGATTTCACCTATTAGTACCCTTTCCTCGAATTGATCCATTAATTTTCGCATTTCGCGTACCACCTCATGCACCTCCGGCTGGTCGGTAGAGTAGACCGGTAGATAGTCGTCATAGAAGTAACTTGCGGGATTTGCCTCAGGCCGTTTTGGGTTATCTCTAAAGAGTTGATCTTTGATCATATGCCACATTACATCGACGCGAAAACCATCGACACCCTTTTCCAACCAAAACTTCATCACATCGTGCAGGGCTTGTTGAACTTCCGGATTTCGCCAATTCAGATCGGGTTGTTCTTTCAAAAAAGCGTGGTAATAATACTGTTGGGTTTGTTTGTCCCATTCCCAGGCAGATCCACCAAAGACACTTAGCCAATTATTAGGGGGCGTCTGGTCGGGGCCCGCATCTCTCCACATATACCAGTCTCGTTTCGGATTATTTCGATCCGATCTGGATTCCTGAAACCAGGGATGTTGATCAGAGGTATGGTTAGGTACTAAATCAATAATCAACTTCATTCCCCGGTTATGTGCCTCTGCTAATAGGTTTTCAAAGTCATCGAAGTGGCCAAAAATGGGATCTATACTTTTGTAATCGGAAATATCATAACCGAAATCGGCCATAGGGGACACAAAAAAGGGAGAAATCCAGATGGCATTAACCCCTAGCCAGGTGAGGTAGTCTAATCGATCGACGATTCCTTTTAGATCGCCGATGCCGTCGTCATTACTGTCTTGAAATGAACGAGGATAAATTTGATAGATCACACCTGTTTGCCACCAGAGTGGCTTATTGCCTTCATTTGACATGGCTGATGTGGTTTTTTCAAATAAAAAAAGGTAGTCGCAAGAATGCATCCCGTCGACTACCTTTAAAATGGCTAATTGATTCTAGTCTTCCAGTAGGTAGGTGTCCATTTCACGCTCTAACTCTTCCCTTGTTCTACCCAATCGCCTTTGAAGTCGTCCTAAAAGTTCATCTTCTAGTCCTTCTTCATACAGTAGATCATCGTCGGTCAGATCTGCGTATTGTTTTTTAAATTTTCCCTTGAGGATGTTCCAATTACCTTTCACTTTATCTTCAAAAGCTCCCATAATGAATCATTTTTAGTTTTATGACAGAGTTATAGGTTTAAATAGCTAAAATTATAGTGCCTGTTGGGGCAAGGGCTGTCTATCGCAAGGAAATGGTGTTATAGCTGGTGAAAGTTGTAGAATTTCGGGCCTTCAATTGCTCAAGATGTCGCCTATCTTTGCGAAGTATTCCTAAGGGGGGTACATTTTTACTACCAATAGTTTTTTATTTAGGTTTGTAATAGGGGTTGAGTTAAAAATCGTAGCATGAAATTGAAATACTTTTACTTCGGGTTATTCTTACTTTCGTTCTTTAGAAATATTAGCGGTGTTGCGAATCCTTCGCAACAACCCAACTCCTCAGAAATACTCCATAAAATTGAAAAATTAAACGTACTGGGTAGTGTGTTGTATTTTGCAGCGCATCCTGATGATGAAAACACGGGCTTCATTGCTTACATGGCCAATGAAGAGAAATACCAAACCTATTACCTTTCGCTCACTCGGGGGGATGGTGGGCAAAATCTAATCGGACCTGAAATGAGAGAGTTGTTGGGAATTATCCGAACCCAGGAACTGCTACAGGCACGACGCATCGATGGGGGAAAACAATACTTCTCCCGAGCAAACGATTTTGGATACTCCAAGAACCCTGACGAGACCCTGCAAATTTGGGATCGGGAAGCGGTCCTGGCCGATGCCGTTTGGATCATACGTAGCACACGCCCCGATTTAATCGTCACACGGTTCCCACCCGATGAACGGGCTGGTCACGGTCATCATACTGCTTCGGCCCTCCTCGCTGCGGAAGCTTTTGATGCAGCAGGTGATCCCACTCGTTTCCCAGAACAATTAAAATATGTTGACGTTTGGAAGCCTCGTCGCCTGATGTGGAACATTAGCATGTGGGCGGTAAGGAATAGGGAAGAATTTATCAAAAATGTACCTAATTACATGCAGGTAGACATTGGTAAATACAATCCACTCCTCGGCGCGTCGTACGGTGAAATTGCGGCAAGAAGCCGCAGTATGCACAAAAGTCAGGGATTTGGGGCTGTTGGTAGAAGAGGCGTAGATGTAGAATATTTCGAATTTGTAAAAGGGGAGAAGCCTAAAGATGGTCTTCTGGAGGGTATAAACTCTTCCTGGTCGAGGGTAGCGGGGGGCGATAGGATACCATCCCTAATCGAGCAATTGAAAAAAGAATATGACGTTACGAACCCCTCGGGTAGTGTGCCGACACTCCTGAAAATACGTAGGGAAATTTTAAAGGTAAATGACGCCTACTGGCAGAAAACAAAGCTGGAAGAGGTTGATCAGCTCATCAAGGACGTACTAGGACTTTACCTCGAAGCAGTATCAGGCACCTCGATTTATACACCGGGGGAGATGTTAACGATCGCTTTTGAAGCGGTGAATCGATCAACATTTCCAGTCGAGCTGGTCTCCTGGTCGGGACCATTTCTTCGCGAAGAGGCGAAGTTAAATCAGCCCCTGAACTTTAACGAAGCCATTCGGCTCGAAGCCAATACCCAGGTTCCTGAGCAGCAAGACATATCCCATCCCTATTGGCTCACCCGAGACATCGGATACGCAGGCATGTTTGAGGTAGCCGATCAACCATCGATTGGATTGCCCGAAAACCCACCTGTGGCGCAGGTTCGAGTCCGATTGAAGATCGAGAGTGAGGAAATTGAATATCAAATTCCTGTCCTATATAAAAAACGAGATCCTGTCCGGGGTGAAGTAGTTGAACCTTTTGTGATTTCGCCTCCGGTATATACGGAGCTCGGGAACGAGGTGTATATGTTTAAAGACGGTGCAGCAAGAAATATTCGAGTGACAGTAACAGCGGCTCGTGAAAATTGCCAGGGTACTGTTCGCCTGCGTTTGCCCGAAGGTTGGAGGGTTACACCTTCACAAAAGGAGTTCAAAATTGAACGCAAGGGAAGAAATATGCTGATCGATTTTAAAGTAATTCCCCCTGGTGCTGCTGAGGTGGGAGAAGTAATTGCCATTGCCGAAATGGACGGTGTTACCTATGACCGCGGATTGGGCATTATCGCCTATGATCATATTCCGCGCCAAGTCTTTTTCCCACAAAGTAAGGCGAGAATTGTTCGTTTGGATTTAAAGACCAAAGGAGAATTAATTGGTTATATTCATGGAGCGGGCGATGCCGTACCACAGGCTCTGCAGGAAATAGGATATCAGGTGACAGTGTTGGAAGACAAAGATATTGAACCGTCAGTTCTCCAGCGATTTGATGCCGTAATTTTGGGGGTTAGAGCGTATAATACACGCCCGGCTTTGTCATCTCGGCAGTCGGTTTTACTAGATTATGTCAAAGGTGGGGGAAATCTCATTGTTCAATATAATACGAGTATGGATTTACCCTTCAAGGATCTCGGTCCTTTTCCTTTCGACATTTCCCGGGAGCGTGTAAGCGTAGAGGAGGCTGAGGTTAGGATACTGAATCCCCAAAGTCCGGTATTGAACTCCCCTAATAAGATCACGTTAAAGGATTTTGAGGGTTGGGTGCAGGAGAGAGGATTATATTTTCCTGCAAATTGGGACCAGCGTTATCATACGGTTATCTCTTCCAATGATCCTGGAGGAGCCCCTCTGGATAGCGGAATTTTATATACAAAATTCGGAGAGGGCTATTATATTTATTCCAGTCTTTCCTGGTTTAGAGAGCTTCCGGCCGGAGTGCCCGGTGCCTATCGTTTGTTTGTAAATTTAATTTCCCTGGGTAAATAAGGGTGGAGGCAAGGGAAGTGTTTGAGTTCTCGAAGGGAGTTTTGGCTTCTCGTATTTTCGATGAAATTTCGAGTATCCTAATCCTTTAAAGGTATTATTAAATGGGGGGATTTCTTGAAGATTAGGACCTTAAACAGTATATTAGCAGCCTTTAATATTAATAATTAAATAGAATATGGCAACCTCACGAAGAGATGTTTTGAAACTTGCGGGTCTTGCCCTGGCAGGAAGCAGTTTCCCATCTATTATTGTACCTAAAAAGACCTATGCCGGCATCAACAGCGAAACCTTGAAAGTAGGGTTGATCGGTTGTGGTGGTCGTGGCTCTGGCGCTGCCCAGCAGGCGTTGAATGCGGATCCCAATGTTGTGCTTCATGCCATGGGAGATATCTTTAGTGACAAACTTGAAGCCTCATTAGCAGGTTTGAAGAAAGTTCATGGAGATAAAGTGAAAGTGGATGAAGGGCATAAGTTTTTAGGTTTTGACGCCTATCAAAAAGTTATTGATTCGGGCGTGGATGTAGTACTTCTGGCTACACCACCTCACTTTCGCCCCTTGCATTTGGAAGCTGCGGTGAAAGCGGGCAAACATATTTTTTGCGAGAAGCCGGTAGCGGTGGATGCCCCTGGGGTAAGAAGGGTGTTAGAAGCTGCTAAGTTGGCCAAAAAAAAAAATCTATCCCTTGTTTCTGGTTTCTGTTGGCGTTATGACGAGCCGAAAAGAGCGAGTTTCGGGAAAATCCTGGACGGAGCCATCGGTGAAGTCAACACGGTATACAATACGTATTATACAGGTCTCTTGTGGTCATTCCCACGGAAGGAGGGATGGACCGACATGGAATATCAACTTCGTAACTGGTTGTACTATACCTGGCTTTCCGGGGATCATATCGTCGAACAAGCCGTACACAGCGTGGATATGATGTCTTGGGCTTTTGGTGACAAAGAGCCTATCAGTGCCATTGGTACGGGAGGTCGTCAGGTAAGGACGGATCCTGCTTTTGGGCATATCTTCGACCATTTTTCAATCACTTATGAATACGCTGATGGTGCGAAAGGTTTCCATGTATCCCGTCAGCAAGCCAATACCGATACTTCCTACCTGGTAGAAAGCCTCGGTTCTAAAGGCCGTTGTATGGTCGATTGTTCGAAAAGGGTGCATGAAATTTACTACGGACCCAATAAGTGGAAATACGATGGTCCAACCAGTAACATGTACCAAAACGAACATAACGAACTGTTTGAATCCATTCGGAAAGGAAAAGGCCATAACGATGGTGAGTGGATGTCAAGAAGTACTTTGTTGGCCATCATGGGTCGAATGGCAGCGTATACCGGCAAGAGAATAACCTGGGAGCAAGCTTTGAACTCTACTGAGAAGTTAGGCCCAGATACCTATTCATGGGATACGCCCACTCCCGTAGCTGAAGTAGCTAAACCAGGTTTTACAGCATTCAGTTAAGATCGGAATAGGATAGGAAATGTGTAACCAATAGTCTGCCATCTTAGCACTTTGGAAAGTCTGAGGTGGTAGACATTTTTATTTATTTATGAACAGAAGAGATTTCCTTAAATCAAATGCCATTGCTGCCACGGCACTCGGTCTGGGTGTATCGGAGGTGCTTGCTGCACCCGATACCGGCATGGCTCCTCCACCCATGGTAAAAAAGAGCTTGAAATGGGGGATGGTGAAAGAAGATTTGTCGATTCTAGACAAATTTAAGCTATTGAAAGACATTGGTTTTGACGGGGTAGAGCTCGATTCGCCCAACGATTTACCCATGAAGGAGATTTTGGACGCGAGAGATAAAACGGGTTTAGAGCTGCCCGGAACGGTGAACTCGGTCCATTGGAAATCGCCCCTTACCGATAAAGACCCTGCCAAAAGAAAAGCCTGTTCCGATGCGATGGTGAAAGCGCTTCGTGATACCAAGCAATATGGAGGCACTACCGTCCTATTAGTTCCCGGGGTCGTCAATGCCGAAACCACTTATCGTGAAGCATGGGAGCGCTCGATCGAAGAGGTTAAAAAATTAATCCCAGTGGTCGAAGAAACCGGCGTTCGAATTGCGTTTGAAAATGTATGGAATAACTTCCTAATCAGCCCTATTGAAGCCGCCCAATATGTCGATGAGTTCAATCATCCGCTTATAGGATGGTATTTCGATGTGGGAAATATCTTACGTTACGGATGGCCTGCTCATTGGATTGACGCTTTAGGTAGGAGGATCTTCAAGCTGGACATTAAAGAGTATAGCCTCAAAAAAATGAACGAAGAAGGTCTTTGGAAGGGATTTGGCGTGGAACTGCTCGAAGGAGATTGCAACTGGCCTGCCGTGAATGCAGCACTTCGCAAAATCGGTTATTCAGGCTGGGCTTCTGCTGAAGTACCAGGCGGGGATCGGAATCGTCTGATACAGATCAAGGAAAAAATGGATGCAATCTTTAAGGCATAGAAACGGAGAACCAAAAAATAGGCGCGAATAAGCTAATCAAATGGAAAAAGTAGAAAAACAAATAAAGAAAGGCACCTCCCGTCGTGATTTTCTGAGAGGCTCGGCCGCCGTCCTGGCTGGGTTTACCATCGTTCCTCGCCACGTTCTAGGTAAAGGATTTATCGCACCCAGCGATCAATTGACCAAGGGCATCATTGGGGTAGGGGGAATGGGGCAAGGACATATTGCCTACGGCGGTACGCGGGTGGTTGCCATATGCGATGTCGATCAAAATCACCTAAAAAATACGTTGGCTAAACTTCCGAAGGGTGTAAAAGCGATGACAGAC
>JBAYRB010000114.1:0-7475 GCA_041676905.1 Spirosomataceae bacterium | reverse complement strand
GAATATTCAACCGTTGTAGGTATTCATCAATTATGATTTTTACGATAGATCCTGACTCGCCGGTCCCTAAATACAAGCAGATCATCAATTTGGTTACCCAAGCGGTCAAAAGTGGGATGCTCCGACAAGATGAACAACTCCCCTCGATCAATGAGATGTCAGAGTCGAACTACCTGGCTCGGGATACCGTTGAAAAAGCTTATAATGAGTTAAAAGAAAGGGGAATTATTAAATCGGTCCGAGGTAAAGGCTACTTTGCTCAGTCGCCCTCAGCCCATAAATTCAAGGTCTTGCTCATCATGAATAAGATGAGCTCTTACAAAAAAATAATTTACTACGCATTTTTGAAAGCCTTGGGCGACACAGCGGTGGTAGACCTGTATATTCACCACTATAACGCCCTGATCTTCAAGGAAATACTTGAAGAAAATCTCTCCAAATACAACTACTTCGTGATCATGCCGCATTTCTATGAGGGGCTAAATAAGATCAACGTCAAAGAGCTATTGGAGAAAATACCCAGTCACAAACTTGTCCTACTCGACCGCGACCTTCCGGAATTGCAAGGCTCCTATCTCGCTATCTACCAGGATTTCGAAAAGGATATATTCCGGGCTTTGGAAAGCGGTATCGACCTCCTGGAAAAATACGTAGAACTCGTTTTAATCTTCCCCTTGGATGGTCAATACCCCGCTGAAATTGTCCATGGATTCCGATCTTTTTGCATCAGCTATAAAAAGGATTTCCGCATCATCGACAACGCACTCCACGAAAATGTCAAAGAAGGAGTGGCATATATAGTGGTCGAAGAAACTGATCTGGCTGAGCTTATCAAAAAGATCAGGACTTCCGATTTGGCCCTCGGTAAGCAAGTCGGTTTAATTTCCTTTAACGATACCACCCTAAAAGAAGTATTAGCGGAGGGTATCACAGTGGTTACGACCGATTTTGAAACCATGGGAAGGACCGCTGCTGCGCTCTTGCTAGATGGCAAGCAAATCAAGGTTAAGAACCCCTTCAAGATGATCCGACGAAATTCCTTGTAACTTTAAGGGTCGTAAGCTAAAGCACTCCACCTATGGACTCTTTCTTATTATCTACTCTGATGCTTTTCGTAGGTGCCCTGGTCGGAGTGGGCATTTACCATTTCAACCGTAAAAATCTCGCGTCAACCACATCACGCGACGCCTCGGTCCTATTGGAACGGATTGAAAAAGTCTTCAAAGTTGTCATGGCCGAAGGCTACTTCACCGAAATCTATAATTACCAGCACGACCGAAATATATGGCAACTGTTTAAAGACAAGAAAAAAGCATTAGTCATCGCCAAAGCCAAGGTATTAGTGGGTTATGACTTCGGTAAGGTCCGGTTTAGAATCGATGAACAAAATCGAAAAATCGTAGTCGAACATTTCCCCGAACCAGAAGTGCTATCCATCGATACCGACTATAAATTTTATGATATTGAACAAGGTTGGCTTAACCGCTTCCAAAGTGAAGATTATACCACCATCTTGACCGAAGCCAAACAAGCCATGCAGCAAAAGGCATTGCAGAGTGACCTACCCCGTATAGCTACCAATCAAATTCAGTTTATGATGATTCAGTTGGCTGCCGGTTCAAATTGGAAAATTGACATGGATTTGTCGGAAGAAAACCAGAAAATGCTGGATTCATTTACCGATTATAAAGAGTTGGACGCTCGTGTCAAAACACTTAAAATCGACCAGGGCAACCCATAATTACGCTTTAGGCACAACCATTACCACCGATTCTTTCTCAACTTTCACCGCCCCCGGTGCTAATCCCTTTGCCTTACGAACAAATTTCCGCGGCGTCACCGTGACAGGACAAAGACTATCATTCCGCCGTTTTGAATTCCATGCCGCTAATTCGGCAGCTCTTTCAATTACCTGAGAGGGTGTTTTACGCCCCGGAATCGAACGAATGATGACGTGAGAACCCGTCACATCTTTAGCATGCAACCAAAGATCATCTTTTTTGGCAAATTTGAATGTGAGTTCATCATTGTGTCGCGCATTTTTACCGATGAATATCTCATACCCCATATAGTTCTCTTTGCGAAATCGAATGGGTTCGTCGGCTTCCGTCGCCTGATGTAAGATTCCTATTTGTTTCATATAGGAACGTAATTCCTTAACCGTAGAAATTTCCTCCAGGGAGACCAACCACTGCTTTATCTCTGCCAATTCCGCTTCTCGTGCCTCAATATTCTCCTGTAGGTGGGTCAATTCCAGTTTTTCGTTTTTTGCTTTCCTAAAATAAAGCTCTGCATTTCGGGCGGGCGTCAAATCAGGTTTCAACGTGATCCTGACCCATTCACCAGTGTAAAAATTTTCAACATCAATATGTTCAGCCCGCGGTTCGATACGGTGAAGATTAGCCATGATCAAATTACCATATTGCTCATTCTTCCCCAATTCCGATATTCGGGCAAGCTTGTCATAGCTTGCCGTTAGGTAGTTCTCCGTTTGACTTAGCCTTTTTTGCAAACGCTTTACAACACGGTCCTTTTCTTTCTGTAAATGCCCTACCCGAAGGAAATTCAGGCAAAAATTGTTGACCGCTTCAATAGGGTTGCTGAAAACCTCTTGCACCTCCCCTAACTCTAACATGCTTAAAATAAGCTCGTTATTGACCTTGGTAAGGTAAAAACGATCAGCACTTAATTTCGCCATCACCTGTTCGAGAATTGTCCACTTTTCTTCGAGCGAGGAATTGGCTTTAAATTGGGTTTCCACATAGGCGTTGACCCATTTACCAAACGTAGGAAATAGTTGCCTATAATCCCCATTTAATTCTCTTAAACGTTCGAAGGTAAAATCGAGAGGTCGATCCAAGGTAGCTTCTTCCAGATTCAGATCCGCTTTGAGGCGGTTGTTGAAAACCGAACGAGGCAACACCTCACCTGCTTCATACATCAGAAGATTGGAACGATTACCGAACATTTTAAAGAGTATACGAGCACCATTATTAAAAAGGATAGCAAATGCTCTTTCGTTGGTAAACATGCGTAATTCGGAAACACGCAGTCCGTAAAGCGGCCGAAAAAGGTCTACTGAATTGGCTCTTGCGCGCTCAAAACGATCTGGGAAGTATAGACATGTAAAATCGGCTCTTAGTATAGCTCGAATGACGAAACTATTGCCGTCTCTAGGGTCAAATTTCAGTACTATTTCATCTTTATCCTGACTAAAAGCTTCTACCAACTTTGTGTCAATTATGTTTGACCGCAAGGCGTCGACTAGTTTACGCAGGAAGAAATAGTTCAAATGCATCAGCCTTAATTGATTTCAATTTGCAGTCCGTCGTAGCCAAGGAAAACGTGGGGTGGAAGCTCCACCGATGCATGACGTCCTAGCCGGTGGCTGATATGGGTCAAATAAGCTCGAGGAACTTCTAGATCACTAATCACTTCCAGGGCTTGGGGTAATGTAAAATGAGAAAGGTGACTTTCCCGTTGCAAGGCATTTATCACCAGTACTTTTGAACCTCGAATTTTCGCTCTTTCTTTTTCTGAAATATAATTTGCGTCCGTCACATAGGTAAAATCCCCAATTCGAAAACCATAAACGGGCATTTTATGGTGCATTACACTGATGGGGACTACCTCGATCCCAGCAATTGAGAATGGTTTATTTTCAATGACAACTTTTGTCAAACGTGGTACTCCCGGATAGGGGTTCTTTGAAAAAGAATAATAAAATTCTTCCGTGATACGAGCAAGCGTCTCCCTGCTGCCGTATACGGGCATATCTTTTTTTTGCAAAAAATTGAAGGCCCGGACATCGTCCAGGCCTGCTATATGATCTTTGTGTGAGTGGGTGAACAGTACCGCATCCAATTTCCTGGCTCCTAGTCGCAGCATCTGCTGTCTAAAGTCTGGGCCTGTATCAATTACCAGTTTCACGTCATCCACTTCTACCCAAATGGACGTTCTGAGTCGTTTGTCCCGGAAGTCCAAGGACGTACACACCTCACACCGACAGCCTATAACAGGTACCCCTTGCGAGGTTCCGGTGCCCAGGAATGTTACTTTCATGTGGACACTTATTGAGTCAATTGGGCAACCACTTCTACCAGACGGTCGAAATTCAAGGGCTTCATGAGGGCATCGTCAAATCCAGCTTCTTTAAAATCTTCGTCGGTATAGTTCTTAGCATTTCCTGTAATAGCAACGATCGGTGTTTTGGCTTTTTTCTCGTCGGGTAAAGCTCGAATCCGACGTGCTGTTTCCATACCATCCAAAACAGGCATGTTTATGTCCAGCAAAATGATATCAAAATTTTCTTTTTCCAGTAAATGCAATACCTGTTCCCCATTTTTTACAGCCGTAATTTCGTAATGCTGGAATTCAAGTATCTTCCGGGCGAGATTTTGGATGACCGAGCTATCTTCAGCTATCAGCACGCTCTTTGTGTAGGACATATTTGCTAACTTTGTTGTTAATTTTTGGATAGGTGAATTTAGGGATAATTTGCAATTGTTTGCAATACCACCGTCCTAATATTGCAAATAAAGCAGTTTCTCAAATACGTTTGTAGTTTAACATTAAATTTTAAGGGCTGAAAATCCCCTTCATATTGACAACTACCAACGGAACAACCCAGGGGCAAGTTACCGCTGAACTACCCCTAATCGAAATACCCTATTCCAATTTGAGGGGTAGTGTAGTCTTACTAATATAACCTAATTTTTCGAATATAGTTTGTATATTTCTAACGGTGTGGTAAAACATTAAAATAGTCCTTGTTGTAACGATCATTAGGGTCCTTTTTCCTTCGGGTAAACGACCTATTTGACGAGGACTTAACCTACCAAAAGCCTGAAATTAGTCTCCCCATCGTTGGAAGAAGGACCCACGTCGTTAGCCTAGTTTATCGAATGACAGCAGAACTGATTAAAATAAATCCTCAAAATCCGGAGGAAAGAAAAATTCTACAGGTGGTAGACTGTCTTCGCAATGGTGGAGTGGTGATCTATCCTACCGACACCGTTTACGGTATCGGTTGCGATATTCACAATGCTCGAGCAGTGGAGCGAATTGCCCGTATTAAGGGGATCAAGGTGCAGAAAAATGACTTTTCCTTTATCTGTTACGATTTGAGCCATATAGCTGATTATAGCAGAGTTAGCAATGCTTGTTTCAAACTCATGAAAAAAGCACTTCCGGGGCCGTTTACCTTTATATTAAATGGTAACAACCACGTGCCTAAAATTCTCAATGCCAAGAAGAAAACAGTCGGCATTCGGATCCCCGATCATAATATCCCTAGGTCTTTAGTTAAACATTTAGGCAATCCGATCATTACCTCCTCCGTACGCGACCAAGATGAAGTCATTGAATATTCTACCGACCCAGAACTGATTTTTGAAAAGTTTGAGCACCTGGTTGATATGGTTATCGACGGAGGCTACGGTGGAAACGTCGCGTCTACGATTATTGATGCAACCACCGATAATTTCGAAATCATTCGTGAAGGTTTAGGAGACATCTCACTTTACTTATAAATACGATAGTTATGCATTCCCCGGTAAAGAGCGTCGTTCTACTTCCGGCTTATTACTTACCCAATTTAGAATATTTTACACTGATTCTCTTGGCAGATTCGTTATGCATTGAAAGCCATGAAAATTTCCAAAAACAAACCTTTCGAAACCGATGCTATGTGAAAACTGCTAACGGAATTGAACGCCTCACTATACCGCTAAAAAAAAATCAGGGTAAAACCCCCATCCGGGACGTAAAAATCGATTACGACCAACCTTGGATGAAAAAACAGTGGAAATGCCTAACCTCGGCCTATGCAAATTCTCCGTATTTCGAATTTTTTGCAGCCGATTTTAAAAATATTTTGGACCGAAAAATTCCTTTTTTATTCGACTTAAATACAGAGCTCCTGACATTATGTCTGAAAATTTTAAACCTTCCGAAAACTGTAACTTACAATTTGTCATACGAAGAAATTCCTTCGAATCCTATTTATGACGCCAGAAGTTGCATAACTGATAAAAAGAATGTAAATACGTACCAATTTTATCATCCTTACCCCTATTATCAGACTTTCGGGAATGATTTTAGTGAGAATCTAAGTATTGTCGATTTACTTTTTAACAAAGGTCCTGAGGCATTGGAAGTTTTGCGACAAAGTGTGAAGGACCCAGTACCAAGCCAGTGAACAAAGTAGCGTAAATATTGGTTTAGTAATAGGAAGAAAGTAATAGCAAGTTAAATAATTACGGTCAAATCGCAGAAAATTCATCACTGCTGTTTGGACAGAAATTGAGAACATTAATATATTCCATCCATGGAAGTTAAATTTTCAAATAGAGTTAAGGAAGTAATCTCCATGAGCCGGGAGGAAGCCATGCGTCTCGGCCACGATTACATTGGAGCAGAGCATTTACTGTTGGGAATTATCAGAGAAGGAGAAGGCGTCGCAATGGCTTTGCTGAAAAAGCTGGGCGTGGTACCTGAGGATATCCGTTTAGCCATTGAACAGGCTACGAAAGGTGCGGCGACTAATAACGTCAAAAACCTTAATAGTATCCCTCTTACCCGGCAATCAGAAAAGGTATTGAAAATCACCTACCTCGAAGCTAAGATATTCAAAAGCCCTCTGATTGGTACAGAACACCTGCTGTTATCCATCTTGAGAGACACCGACAATGTCGCTACCCAAATTCTCCACAAATACAATGTCACCTATGAAGTGATAAAGGAGATGCTCGAATATCAGTCTTCAGGCACAAGACCCACCATGGGCTCAGAAACGGAAGATGGTGATGACGAGGCAAGAGGAAGCTTTTTTGGTGGATCTCCCGGAAAAGAGTCTAAGGGAACGGAGAAATCCAGAACCCCTGTTTTGGATAATTTCGGGCGTGACCTGACCAAACTAGCAGAAATTGGAAAACTCGATCCGATCGTTGGGCGAGAAAAAGAAATTGAACGCGTAGCTCAAATTCTCAGCCGCCGTAAGAAAAACAATCCTATCCTTATCGGGGAGCCAGGGGTTGGTAAAACAGCAATAGCTGAAGGTTTGGCTTTGCGAATCATCCAGAAAAAGGTCTCCCGCGTGCTTTTCGGAAAACGTGTGGTAACGCTCGACCTCGCTTCGCTCGTGGCCGGAACTAAGTATCGTGGCCAATTTGAGGAACGAATGAAAGCAGTGATGAACGAATTAGAGAAATCGCAAGACGTTATCCTGTTTATCGACGAGCTTCATACCATCGTCGGAGCAGGGGGTGCTTCCGGATCTCTGGATGCCTCCAACATGTTTAAACCGGCATTGGCTCGGGGTGAAATTCAATGCATAGGCGCAACCACCCTGGATGAATACCGACAGTATATCGAAAAAGATGGTGCGTTAGCCCGTCGTTTCCAAATGGTAATGGTCGACGCTACTTCCGTAGAAGAAACCATCCAAATTCTGGAAAACATCAAGGATAAGTACG
>JBAYRB010000113.1:0-7489 GCA_041676905.1 Spirosomataceae bacterium | reverse complement strand
CTGGCATTAAAAGCACGGGCAGCCTTGTATGAAAACGATTGGGAAACCGCCGCAGCTGCTTCAAAAGCGGTGATTGACCTGAATACCTATTCGCTATATCCCGACTATGAAGAGCTCTTTACCTATGAAGGTGAAAATAGTGCAGAGGAGATTTTTACCATTCGTTTCAGCCGTACCAATCAAATGACCCACCAAACCCCCATCCATACCCGGGGACGGATGGCGGGTGGTTATGTCACCAAAATTCCAACGCAACAACTTGTCGATGCCTATGAATGTATCGACGGGTTAAGAATCGATCAATCACCTTTATATGACCCTACCAAACCCTTTGAAAACCGCGACCCTCGCTTGGCTGCAACCATCGTCTACCCCGGTTCGGTCTTTCTGGGTTACCAATTTGAAACCCATCCCGACAGCCTCAACATATGGGATTACAATCAAACACCAGCCCGTCGGGTGAGCAACCAGGAGGTTACCAATCCGTATGCCACATTTTCGGGGTATATGTATAAAAAATACGTCGGATCTGATACCCGGGAGTTTCGCCAGCAATCCGAGCTGAACATCATGCTCATACGTTATGCCGAAATCTTATTGAGCTACGCCGAAGCACGCATTGAACTGGGTCAAATCGATAATACCGTTTATGATGCCATTAATCAAGTCCGTACGCGAGCCGGGATGCCGGAAATCACCACGGGAAAATCTGCTGACGAACTACGCAAGATTGTCAGACATGAAAGAAAGATTGAGTTCGTCTTTGAAGGCCAACGCTTTTTCGATATCCGTCGCTGGAAAATTGCAGAACATATAATGCCAGGCCCTCTTTACGGTCGTCCTTTAAGAGAGTATAAAGCGCATCATGTGCCCGTTTTCGACGAATACGGAACACCTCGTTACGATGCCTATGCGAATGAGCTCAGGATGTTTGATACCCGCTATTTCAATCCAGCTAAAGACTACCTACTACCTATTCCACAACGGGAGAGGGATATCAATCCTAATCTAACGCAAAATCCCCTGTATTGATCGATGAGGTATAGTTGGAAGCATATTTTTGATCCCATCCGATCGTTTTTCTCTCTAGCCCCCGGACTAGCTGTAGTAGGGTTTGCGCTCTTGCTACAGCCCGTCCGGGGACAGGGTTTAATTGACCCTAACGTCCGACCCGACCCGAATATCCCGATCAAAAAAGTTACTTCGGGACATATTATCCACCGGTTTCATGATACTTCACCCATTAGTCCATCTGGGAAATACATTGCGTTATTCAGAATCCCATTCGAAGATCGCTATCCTGTACCCGGCGACCATGGGGAGGTGGTGTTAATCAACTTAGAAACCGGTGCCGAAGAGGTAATTGACAAATCCTTCGGTTGGGAAATACAAGTAGGTGCGAATGTGCAGTGGGGGGCTACTGACGAGCAGCTTTTTTATAACCAAGTCGATACCGCCTCGTGGAAAGCATTTACGGTAATGTATAATTTGAAAACTCGGCAATCGAAAAAAATCGATGGCTGGATGTTTATGGTTTCTAGGGACGGCAAAAAACTTGTGAGTCACAATTTGGTGAATTCATTTTATGCGCAATCGGGATACGGTGTTATTGTACCCGATGCCTATCGATCACGGAATTATGGACTCAGTGACCAAGATGGAATCTATGTCACCGATGTAGCATCGGGTCAAAGTAGAAGAGTGGTCAGTCTGAAGGAGATGTTCGAAAAAGCACAACCCGCGGTGGGTATTCCAGATCCTGAAAATTATCAGATCTACGGTTTCAAAGCCATGTGGAATCCGCAAGGCACGCGCATCATGACCTGCATGTTGTTCTATCCTAACGATGGTGGAAGAAGAAAGGTCGCCGTACTAACCTTTAAACCCGACGGTTCGGACGTCCGGACGGCCATTTCGACAACCCAATATGCTAAGGGTGGCCATCATATGGCATGGATGCCTGACGGCGAACATATTTCCATGAACCTGGAGATTAATCCTGAAAAAAACGGACTTGAAATTGTTACGTTCAAGTACGATGGAACGAATTTAAAGGAAGTTTTCAACCCGGGATCAGGACATCCGAGCTATAATCCCAAAGGATTTCCACTCATCGTCACAGATGCTTACCGCCACGAAACGGCTGTCACGCTAAACGACGGCTACGTTCCGGTTCGCCTTATCAATACGGAAACAGGGAAAGAGACACTTATTTCGAAAGTGAAAATTCCTGATGTCTCCGACAGTTCTTTTCGACTGGATCCCCATCCCACTTGGGATAACAGTGGTAGATTCGTTATTTTTAACGGCTACGACGATTCCAGTAGAGGAGTATATATTGCTGACCTAAAACATTTTACACAAACTTATCAAACTTTGAATCCATGAAAAGAAGGGATTTTCTTAGCTTAGGTATTCCGGCCACTGGAGCTATCATGTTAGCACCCGGGCTCCTGGGTGCCAGTGCAAGAGCAGAAATTAATAGACAATTTACCGGGAACCCAGACTTTGAAGCCTACGATTTGTTAATCCATGGTGGAGGGCTCAGCGGTTATTTTGCTGCCATGGCAGCCTCCAAATCGGGGAAAAAAGTCTTATTAGTGGAACGTCGGAGTGCGCTTGGATATGAACTTACCGCTAAAAGCAGATTTTTTCTCGACAAAAACGGGTCAGCCCAATTCGGTTCGGAGCTCCAACAACTCTTTGCACCCGATGGCGAGAAACTGGAGGTTCATAATAAAAAGGTGACGTCCCAAAGTACCTTAGGAGATGATCTGGTTTTAATGGCGGGGAGCCTGAAAAAAGGCTTGCTTCGAAACGCTCTTGTCAACAAAATAGACGTCATGTTAATGACCGACGTCTGTGGTCTTTTTGCCGAAAATGGCAAAGTTTCCGGGGCAATGTTAGCCACCAAACAAGGAACCTTTGCGGTTAAATGCAAAAACTTCCTGGATGCTAGCGATCTGAATCTTTTCAGCAGAAACCTGGTAGAGCAAAAACCTTCCTTGAGTAAGGCTTCTTTCATCCTCGAACTGTGGAATGTTTCCGATCCAGCGAAGAAATCCATCACCGTACCGGCCGATTTAGGGGTATTGGGTAATAGCATTCAACTACATCCCGGTAAGCATGCCGAACACCAAGCATTCCTGGAGTTTTCATTTGATGCAACAGGCTTGACCCTTGATCAAACTGAAAATAAGTCGCGAACTATAGCCGAACGTATCGGAAACAATCTTCACCGACTCGATACAAGTCTCAATAAAGCTACGATTCAACAGCTTGCTTGGGAATGTAGTTACGAGTTGACCGATGCAGCAGTACCGTCTACAAAATTGAAATCACAGTACATCCTAGCCGCTAAAAAAATTAACAGCTGTGAAGATGTACTCAGCCTCAAAACAGCTGCTGAGCAAACGGTAAAAGGAATATCGAACGATTCCGCAAACCGTGCACTTAACGAATTATACATTCCCGGAAAAATTCTCAGAAAATCGGAAGTAACCTTAGCGCCGGCCGATGAGCCAGGCCTGAGGGTTCCCTTACTGACCTGTTCCTTCGATTGGAGCCAACTTGTTCCCAAAAAGTATTCCTACCAGGTAGTTGTTGCTGGGGGCGGAACAGCTGGTAGCATGGCTGCCTTAGGAGCCCTGGAAAAGGGGGCCAAGACAGTCGTACTCGACTATTTTAACGAACTGGGCGGTACCAAAACCATGTGTGGGGTCATGGGCTATTACCATGGATATCAACAACAAAAATATTTTAAACAACAGGATGCGGAGGCGAACCAGTTGGCGACGGCTGCTAATATGACCAAGAAACTGGGACGTATGCAGTATTTGAGAAACCAAACGCTCAGCCGAAACGGTGATTTTGTAGGACGAGCCATCCTCTGTGGTGCTACCAAGAAAGGCAACCAATTGACGGGCGCGTTGGTTTGTCATAACGGCGAACTGAAATTATACGCTGGGGAAATCCATATTGATGCAACGGGAGATGGGGACCTGGCCGACATGGCTGGTGCAGCCTTTGAACACGGCGACACTCGGGCAGGAAAAACCCAAAACTATAGTCAATGGGATATTCGTGGCGCTGGAAAAATGCCGTCGAATACCAATCGGGACTATGACATCCTCAACACCACAAAAGTGGGCGAACTACAAAGAGGGTTGTTCCTCTCGCATTACGAAGCCCATTTTTATGATTTCCACCCTATGCTTGCGGTGAGAGAATCCCGGAGGATAAAAGGCGTTTACGAACTCGATCTTTTCGACGCGGTAGAAGGAACGCATTTTGAGGATACGTTAATATTAGCGAGTAGCGACTTCGACCCCCATTATGTAGGGATTACCGAATTTACCCGCTGTGGCTTTCTTTTGCCCCATTCCAATGACATCGTCCTTGAAGTTCCCTATCGCTGTATCGTACCTGAAAAACTGGATGGATTGTTAATTTCAGGTCGGGGATTCAGCCAAACGCATAATGCGCTACAGTTCACGCGGATGACCGCCGATTTGATCGTACTGGGTTACTTAACCGGACAGATCGCTGCGGATCTAGCTTGGAAGGGCATTAAAGCCCGGGACTACAATGTTTCGGAGCTTCAGAAAGAATGGGCGGCACTGGGTTACTATCCCGAAGGTTTCTTTGATAAAAAACCAGGCAATGCCCGAACCCGAGCTGAAGAAGTTAAAAGACGCATTGCAGAGCTAAGTTCGGGGAAAAGAGAATATCTCTATGAAGTTATAAAGCTTCCCCGCCAAGCGGCATTACCGGTGCTGAAAACCACCTTCAACGAAACGTCGAAGAAAGGTCAATTGTTAATAGCTAAAGCCCTGGCCTGGTTCGGCGAAACTCTTGGCAACGAACTGGTAGCTAATGAACTTGAGACGCTATTCAAAGAGGAGATGGCTCAGGGAATACCCGAAAACTTTGTAGACAATTACGACCTGATCAGAGGTAGAGAACACAATGTTCTGGAGGGTCACTATTGGCGAATCAATCAAAATATAGGGTTATTGGCCATGGCAGGCAACCCGTCCTTCAATGGATTGATCGCTCATATTCTGGACAACACAAAATCGGGCGGTCCCATGATGATCCGAGAAAACGACTATTTCGATGAGCGCATCGACCTAAAACTCGTGCCCTGTCATAACCGTATTCTCAACCTGTGTTTCTATGCCGAACGCTTGCCCGATCAGCGTTATATCGATCCGTTCATGAAGTTGTTACAAGACGAACACATCGGCAATTACGTTACCGACGACCCGGTAAAAACCCGCTGGCGAGTATACGGAGGGGATTTGGAATTGTTTATTGCTTCCGCCCTGGCTCGAAGTGGTGGTAAAAAAGGATATGAAATCTTAACCGCCTATTTGGAGGACGTACACTACGATTTCAAACAATTTGCCATCAAAGAACTCAGTCAATTAACGGATAAAAACCTTGGGTATGACCGCAAGAAATGGGACAATTACATTGCAAGTCTATCGTTCCCCCGTCAAACGGTGAAATTCCTTAAAGGGGTTGAAGTTTAAGATGATATTGTTATTTGCATTATTCTTTTTCCTGGGTGGTGTTGGGTCTGCGGAGCCGGTTTTTTATCGGAGTAGAACCATCCCCATCCAGGAATTAGTTCGTCAGGAGGGGGCTTTTGTAATTACCGATAACAAAGGCCTGCAAGTACCGGTTGAATTATGGCAACATAAGTCGACCAAACAAATTTATTGGTACCGGAGGCTTTTTACGGAAGTCTGCCTTACGGGCGATTGTCGCCCCGTCGATGTAGGTATTTATTGGAATGCCAGTGGCAACTATCTGGGTATAGAAGTTTTTCGAGAAAACTTGACCAAGACCGATCATTCGGTATTTTCGGATTTCGATTACGTTAAACTAGAATCCATTTTAAGAAACGAGTGGTCCCCTCTTCGGGAGTTTGAATTTGAAGAACTCGTTGACGACGCCCCCCAGGGCACGGATGCCACGACCGGTGCCACGAAAAAGGTGATTGCCGACGCGTCTGTTAAAGATGCGGTCTATACAACCTATACTTTATGGCATCTCATTCATGTAGGGGAAGCAGAGCAATTGTCCCTCTTGACCTATCGCTATTTGAATCGAAACCCGGCGGTCTTGGAGGCTACTGTGAAAGGCCATGATATTGCCTACCTCAACTTTCTGATGGAAGGGGTTTCGGCTGGTCATTTACAGATCAACCAGGCGTTAGTTGGTGTGATTATAGAGGGGTTAGACAGTGATGAAGCGGTTTTAAAGAACACCGCATTCCGGGCGATCAGTCATTTACCTTTGGACGATCCATCCATTCAAAATGAAATTGCTAAAGTTTATGCTGGTTGGGAACCGCAGGACAAGACCCGGTTTTTACGTTCCTTCGCCCAGGTAAAGGTTTTGGGCGATGGTTTATACCAACAGTTGTCGGCTGATATAACTACCGAAAACGTATGGTTTTTAAGTGCATTACTGCCAGTCTTGGCAAAGTCTAAAAAGCAGCGTCCGGAGGTTGTCGAAAAAATAAAGGTCTTACAGGGTTCAGATAATAGTGCTTTACAGGATGCGGTCAGGTTATTCTTATCGGAATTAAATTTATCGCCTTAGTGTTAGCATGCTGATTATCAACCTGCCACCATTCACTCCCCTATTGAGTCATGTAAATTTACATGATTTACTTACCTATTCTGTTTGACTATACCGAGTGGTTTTACTAGCTTTGTGGCCTATTTTAGAGAGGTGTCCGAGTGGTTGAAGGAGCTACCCTGGAAAGGTAGTATACGGGTAACCGTATCGAGGGTTCGAATCCCTTCCTCTCTGCGAATAATTCAATCCAAAGATATCAAAAGCCTGTAAATAAGCGATTTACGGGCTTTTTTGTTTTTGTTAATCGATCAAAATATACCCTAATTCGCAAATTCTAGGTGAGCGATTCGGTGAGTCATTTCGAGATTAAAAATGACTCACCAGAATTCATATAACTAACTGTTATACAGCTAGTTCATCAGACAAACATCTTGTTTTTTGAAAGCGACAAATCTACTTTTATTCACTTAAAAAAAGATTGTTATGCTTACAAAAACCTTTTCGCTACTTTTTTATTTGAAAAAGGGGCGCAATTACACGGAGGGTAAATTATCCATTTACCTAAGGGTTACTGTTGATGGTCAGAGGTTTGAGTTGTCTACAAAGAGGCACTGTGACCCTGAAAAATGGAATGCATCTACAGGGAGGCAGAATGGAACCCGGGAAGAAGCCCGGTTGCTTAATGCTTACCTTGAAACCTTACAGGCCAAGGTTTTTGAGGTTCGGAGACAGATGATTGAGGCAAATGTTGAGATAACAGCTGAAGCGGTAAAGAATAAGCTCACCGGTGTGAGTGAAAAACCCATATTGATTCTTGAGGCTTTTCAGCTACACAATGACCAGATCGAGAAACTGGTAGGTATAGATTACGCATTAGGTACGCTTAAACGCTATG
>JBAYRB010000112.1:0-7503 GCA_041676905.1 Spirosomataceae bacterium | reverse complement strand
ATTATGCGATTGAAAACATTACCCTCACCTCTGATCCAAGCCGTACACGCATCACCCGAGATGTAGCAAGAGCCTATAAAACGCGAATTTGCCTATTTGAAGCTTCGTTCCGTAAATATCATACACAATATGGCAAACAAGCTACTGCTGACGCCTGGTTCGAAGAGGTAGTCAAAGAGGCAAATGCCATCACCGGGTATTCCCTGAATCAGGGGCCTAACCTGGATCGCGCTTACCGTGATTTGTTCATTGCACGTACACCCCTCGCTAACGAAACTATGTTGGCGGTTGTACTGAGCTCAGAACTCCAGGTATTCAGTTCGGCTAACCGACGCTTCATAAGTCCGACCTATGGGAACCGGCCTAGCCTTACGCGAAGATTTGTAAACACCTATTTAAATCTGGATGGAACTCCCTTTACATCAAATCCCGACTACAAGACGACCCCATTTGTTGAAGAAGTTAAGAATAGGGACTTACGATTAAAGCAAACCATTCGCGCAGGCAATTACCACCGTACCGAAAACGGGGTACCCGTGGTCGCACCACCCAACTTTAGCCAAACTTATACCGGATATCAGCCTATTAAATGGTGCTTTGACGAACGCTTCCCTTATGATGATGAAAGCCGTAACGACAATGCCCACATCATCATGCGCTGGGGTGAAGTCCTGTTAAATAAAGCTGAGGCACTCGCAGAGCTCGGGAGAATGACCCCAGCCGATTGGCAAGCCACCATAGGCGCCCTAAGAGCACGCGCCGGTATCACCGGACCTAGTCTACAAACGCTACCCACTGAAGCAGATCCCTATATGGTTTCTTTCTTTAACGGGAAGTTTACCGACCCAGTCTTGTTAGAGGTACTTAGAGAAAGAGGGGTTGAAATGATCTTCGAAGGTCTTCGCCCTGACGACCTCATCCGTTGGAAGCTCGGGGAGCTATTTGCCGAAGCAGAAATGAACGGAATGTACGTACCCGCACTGGGAGAATACGACCTCAACGAAGATGGTATTATGGACGTCTGTTTCTATCAAGGCACTCGTCCTACGCCTAGCCATCCGGGTATCGCCTTTGTGGACGTGACTCCTTCTAATGCCGTAGGAAGAATCCAACTGTCCAATGGTACTTATGGGGAGGTACGCTGGAACCCCGGCCCGAGAGAATGGGATGATAAAAAATATCTGTATCCCATTCCAGAAGCTGACCGGGTGCGCAATACCAATCTAGGTCAAAATCCGGGCTGGTAAATAGTCTCTCAAATAAATTAAATACGATGTCCTTGGGAAAAATAATTGGCCATAAAGGGGCTGGTTATATAACCAAGGACATTTTTTTGTCCAATTTCTATGGTCAAAAAAATGAAATTTGTCTTAACTGCGTTAAATTTTCGATACCAACCGAATTTGCCTTATGACCAAACCCGAAAAATCTAATATTGACAACCCGACTCAACCTGGAAATGCCACCCCTTTTGCACAAACTTACTTCCATGGTACCAAAGCAGACTTGAAACTAGGTGATCTCATCACAACAGGTAACCACTCGAACTATGGGGAAGTGAAAAACGCACGATACATCTTCTTAACCGCTACGTTAGATGCTGCGATTTGGGGCGCGGAATTAGCAAATGGCGATGGACCAGAAAGAATCTACTTGGTTGAACCTACCGGTTCCCTAGAAGACGACCCTGATTTAACGGACAAAAAATTTCCAGGTAACCCCACCCGTTCTTATCGATCTACCGAACCCTTTCGAGTCGTTGGGGAAGTCACACAATGGTGTCCTCACCCCCCCGAACAAGTAAAAGCCATGAAAGAGCATCTCGAAAAATTGAAACAAAATGGAGTCCGCTCATTGAATGAATAATAACTCAGTACCCTTCACAAGATCTTAAACGATCTGGAACGGCCCTACTTCCCCTCGCCTCAAAATGGGCGAAATCTCTGTCATAGGTAAGGGATAATTCTATTCAAAACTCCCGATTAACCAACCGTATAAAAGCACTTCGACGAGCGATTACGGTTATCGATGATCAACTAGGGAGCACCCGAGGACAAATATAAAAGTTCTAATTTTTTTGATCATCATTTGCGTAGCCAAATAGCTACATATATATTTGTAGCCAAATGACTACATTATGAACTTACGAAGAGATGTATTCCAGGCTTTAGCCGACCCTACCCGTCGCGCTATCCTTTTAATGTTGACCTATCAATCGATGACGGCAGGAGCCATCGCAGCGAATTTTGATACCGCCCGGCCCACCGTTTCACGTCATATTAAAATTCTTACGGAGTGCGAATTGCTACAGCCCGAACAACAAGGAAGAGAGATCTACTATCATATTAACGCTGTCAAAATCAAGGAGGTAGCCGACTTCATAGAGCCTTTCCGGAAATTATGGGACGACCGATTTAACAAATTAGAAGAGGTAATGAAAAACTATCAAAAACAACAAAATATATGAATCTTAAGACAAAAGTCACTGCAGGCAAAGGGACTCAAGATTTGCTCATCACCCGTGAATTCGATCTTCCCGTTGAATTAGTTTTCAAGGCTTATGAAATTCCTGATTTATTTGAGCAATGGATGGGCACCAACGTAATAAAAATGGAGAGCCACCCCCACGGTTCCTACGCTTTCGAAACTATCCATGACGGTCAAGTGGTCTTTCACGCCAATGGAACTATTCATGAGTTCGTCCCTAACGAAAAAATTACCCGTACTTTTGAGATGCCGGGCTTTCCTGTGCAATTGGAATACTTAGAATTTCATAAACGTTCGGAAACCACCAGTACACTTACGATACATATCATTTTTAAATCAGTGGCCAATCGCGATCAACTGCTCGCTATGCCCTTTGCCTACGGCCTCAGCATGGCTCATGATCGTCTTGAAGAAACCCTAAAAAACCTACCCCTATGAAAAACCGTAAAAACTTAGCCTATTGGATTGTAACCATCTTTCTGTGCTTCGGCATGACAGCCGGTGGCCTACAACAAACCTTTCAGGTGGGCGGTTACAATGAAATTGTAACGAGTTTAGGCTACCCGCTTTATATGCTCAGTTTCATTGGCATATGGAAACTCCTGGGCGTCATTGTTATATTAATTCCGGGTTATACACTAGTGAAGGAATGGGCTTACGCCGGATTCTTTTTCGTGATGTCAGGTGCATTTTTATCGCACTTCATCGCAGGGCAGGGACTCATGGAAGCATTACCCTCAATTATTTTATGTACGGCAACAGTGCTATCGTGGTACCTCCGACCCGCTCATCGAAAAATATCCCCTCAGGTGGAGCCATAATTTACTACCACCGAAATGACTACCTTGTAAACAAGATAGTTGTACTATCCTCAGAGGGCCATTCTCAAGCCACTTGTAGGGTCGTAATCTTCGTTAGTACTGGCGAGGATTTTCCCTTCTGCTTTTTCATTAAATAATCCTCCAATACCTTTTTTCGACCGCTGGTGTAGGGTGGTTTTTCCATCCCAAATGAAATTCATTTTTTTGTAAAACTTTGTATTTTCACCCAATTAATCCCTTCGGGAATAACTACCAAAAACAGATAATTATGCGAAAAGTTTTCATTTATATCGGGGTCAGTCTTGACGGCTATATTGCAAAACCGGGCGATGATTTAAGTTTCCTGAATATTTCCGAAAAAGAAGGGGAAGATTACGGTTACGCTGAATTTAGTGCCGATATAGATACATATATTATTGGGAGAAGAACCTACGATTGGGTGGTCAATAATGTGGGTATACAGCATTATGAAAAGGGCAGCAGGACGCTCTATGTCGTATCCCGGTATGATATGCAGGATCGTGAAAAAATTAAATTCTTCAAGGGAACTCCAAGTGAATTGGTACGCCAACTAAAGTCTCAACCTGGCAAAAACATTTACTGTGACGGGGGCGCGGAAGTTATCGATGATTTATTGAAAAACGATCTCATCGACGAAATGGTAATTTCATATCTCCCCATTTTAGTCGGAGATGGAATTCGTTTGTTCAAAGATGGAAGACCGGAACAATTGTTAGAATTAGCAGGTGTGAAATCATACGATACGGGATTAGTACAACTCCACTACAAAAGAGTACGTTGAAAACACTACCCTACGCACGATCGCAACCATAACCATCATCCCCATTAAAATTTTACCGTGCTTCCAAAATGAATCTAAAAGTACTCACCTTTCTTATTGCACTCGGAGTCGCGTCATTGACTTCGTCCGCACAAACTTTTACCAAACTCGATCAATATTTTGACCTCCTTGAAAAGCACGATAAATTCATGGGAAGTGTGGCAGTTTCCAAACAGGGTCAGGTCATTTACCGTCGGTCGGTAGGGTTTTCCCATCTGAAAACAAAGTCTAAGATCGACGAAAACACGAAATTCCGCGTAGGATCAATTACAAAAACTTTCACCGCTGTATTAACATTTAAGGCGATTGAAGAGGGAAAATTGCAACTTACCCAAACGATAAACCGGTATTTCCCCCAATTAAAAAATGCGGATAAAATTACCATACATCACTTGCTGGCTCATCGTAGTGGTATTTTCAATTTTACGGCACGAAATGACTACCTAACCTGGCATACGCAGCCTAAAACTAAAAGTGAGTTACTTCAGATCATCGAAGAGGGCGGAAACATTTTCGAACCCGGACAAAAAGCTGAGTACAGTAATGCCAACTATGTTCTTCTCAGTTTGATCTTAGAAGATCTATACCAGAAGAAGTTTGGAGAAATCGTTGAAGAGAGCATTTTACGTCCGTTACAGCTTACAAATTCTGCATTAGGTGAACAAATCCAGGTGGCGAAAAACGAAGCTAAGTCGTACCGCTATTTCGGTTCTTGGCTCGAAGAACCGGAAACTCATATGAGCATCCCCCGGGGCGCTGGGGCTTTGGTTTCCACACCCACCGACCTGGTAATATTCGCAGATGCACTATTCAGCGGGAAATTGATCAGCCTCGCATCACTCGAAAATATGACCAACATGCAAGATGGATATGGGGCCGGTTTATTCCCAATTCCGTTCTATCAGCTTCAAGGTTTTGGTCATTCGGGAGGTATCGATGGCTTTAGTTCATTTTTTTGCCACTTTCCGACCGGCGATGTTTCCTATGCAATTACCTCTAATGGGGCAAATTTCCCTTTGAATGATATTAATATTGCCGTTTTAAGCAGTGTGTATGACCGCCCTTTCGACCTTCCCTCTTTCGAAAAAATCGATGTGTCGGAGGAAGAACTTGAACAGTTGATGGGGGTCTATGCCTCGGCCCAACTCCCTTTGAAGATTACCATTTCTAGAAACCAAAAAACTCTGATTGCTCAAGCTAGCGGACAGCCCGCGTTTTCGCTGGAAGCTCTAGGAAATAATAAATTTAAATTTGATCAAGCGGGAGTTTTGATGGAATTCCAGCCCACCGAAAAAACCTTGGTTTTAAAGCAAGGAGGTGGCCAATTCCTCTTTAAAAAAGAATAATTACAATGCCTAGGCATAGTAACAAGAAGGTAACGAGCTATAAAGAAGCTTAATCAGGGACATGTTATGAATTTTTCCCTACCCTTTCGAATTGACGCATAACAACTCATAAACAAGGAAATCCAATGAAATTCGAGTGGTTAGACAAAACCGAATACCCGTTTACCCCCCATTATTTTGAGGTTAATGGGCAACGTCTACACTTTATTGACGAAGGGAAAGGGGAAACCATTCTCTTTGTTCACGGAACACCTTCCTGGAGCTTTGATTTTAGAAATGTAATTAAAGTCCTGAAAGATCATTACCGTTGCGTTGCGATCGATCATATGGGCTTTGGATTGTCAGACAAACCCGAATCCTATGACTATTCCACGCAGCGCCATAGCCTGACGCTCACTCAATTTATACTTCAAAAAGATCTGAATAATTTAACTTTAGTGGTTCATGATTTTGGCGGGCCAATCGGATTTGACTTTGCGATTCAACATCCTCAACGAGTCAAAAGAATTGTCATCCTAAATTCCTGGCTTTGGGATTCGAGCGACGACCCTGACTTCAAACGTTTATCGAAAACCCTCCGAAGTCCATTGTTACCTTTCTTATACCGTTATTTCAATTTTTCTCCCCAATTTATTTTACCGAGAACTTTTGGCGAAAAGTCATTATCGTCGTCTATTCATGCCCACTATACCCATCCTTTTGCCAGCCGCAAAGAGCGAAATGGAACCCTAGCATTCGCAAAATCGCTACTTAACGACCAAGAATGGTTTGGGAGTTTATGGGAAAAAAAATCTATACTCGGAAAGATTCCAGTCTTACTGATATGGGGTATGAAAGATCCCGTTATCAGAACCCACTATCTCGAAAAGTTTAAATCAGGATTTTCGGAATGTACTGTTTACGAGCTCCCCAGCGTTGGCCATTTCCCACAAGAAGAATCACCTGAAGAAGTCGCACAAGCAATTGATGAATTTATGAGAAAAGACGCCCCGTGAATTAACACTGTTCAAAGCCACAGGTTTGGCCTTCAACCTCCATCTGCACCGTAGGATGGTGAATATTGTGTTTCCTCATTAGACGGATGATCTGATTTCGGCGATCACCTTCCAAGGCCGTATAGGGAGGTGCTACAACGACATGCACAGAACCCACGTTATAATTCCCATCCAAACTCCAAACGTGAAGGTCATGAATATTTTGGATTCCCTTCACCCCGATAAGGTCTTGATTTAATTTTACCATATCTACGTTTTTGGGTATAGACTGCAGCATTACCTCCACAGTACTCGATAGATTTCGCCACGCATTATAACCAATAAACACGGCGATACCTAGGGTCAGCACTCCGTCAATCCAATACCACCCGGTTAGATACATGATAAAAGCACCTACCAATACAGCCGCCCAACCCAAAACATCTTCGAGTAAATGAAGCATCACCGACCGGCTGTTGTGGGTATGCCCAACCCCGTGTGTGTGATGATGTTCTTCTCCACTCTTTTTAACCCGCAAGACAGCGATACCATTAACAACAAAACCGACAATAGCTAGGGCTAGCATTCCCAGGCTATTAATTTCCCCCGGTTTCGTCAAAGCTTGTATCCCAGTGTAAAGCATTCCTATGGATCCAACCAATAGAAAAATCGACAACCCCAAGGCGGACAACATCGAAAAACGCCGATAACCATACGAATACCGCTCCGTACGTTTCTTTTTCGAAAATCTTTCTAATAAAATGGCTAATCCAATGGACACAGAATCCATGAAATCATGAAAGGCATCGGCAATAATCGCGGTGGAATTGGTCAAAATACCCCCAATGAGTTCTACAATCGAAAAGAGGAGATTCAACCAGAATGCTCCCACCAGAGCCTTTGTAATGGAATGCTCTCCTTCCTCCAATATGGTTTCAGAACCCTGACTGGAGTGCCCAGAATCGTGTAGATGTTGATGTGAATGCTTATGGGTCATCGTTAACGTTCTCCTTCTAAGTGGGCAAATATGGGGT
>JBAYRB010000111.1:0-7514 GCA_041676905.1 Spirosomataceae bacterium | reverse complement strand
GTCTTAAGGACGCACTAAAGCTAGGTAATGACTGGAATTGGGATTAACCCTAATGGAAAATAAAAGTGATCTGTTTCCCGAATGCTAAAATCAACATTGGCCTAAATATCCTACGAAAACGAACGGATGGATACCACGACATTTCTTCCTGTTTTTATCCCATCAACCTTTGTGATGCCCTCGAAATTGTTCCGGCTTCCATAAATTCTTTTCAGGTTAGAGGACAAAGTCTTTCACCCGATCAGGATAATTTAGTAACCAAAGCACTCCGATTAATCAGCCAGGAATATTCCATTCCCCCGCTTTCAATTTACCTCTTGAAAACCATCCCAATTGGAGCAGGTTTAGGAGGAGGCTCTGCCGACGCTGCCTTTATGATCGGAATGCTTTCAGAACTATTCAACCTCAACCTATCGACCGAAACAAAAGAAGCATATGCACGAAAATTAGGCAGTGACTGTGCTTTTTTTATTCGCAATCGACCCACCTACTGCTATGGAAAAGGAGACGAGTTCCTCCCGATCGAATTACCCTTAATAGGCTATCATTTACTACTCGTCAATCCACGAATCCATATTTCAACGGCAGAAGCTTATGCGCATGTAAAGCCCAGCGTACCAGATCAAAATTTGCAAGAGCTACTCCAATTGCCCATAGAAGATTGGAAAAACCATATTCACAATGATTTCGAATACGCCCTATTCGAGCGTTATCCGGAAATTGCGCAGCTTAAAAATGATTTATATGAGCTGGGAGCGATCTATGCCAGTATGACTGGATCGGGATCAAGTGTATATGGAATTTTTAAAAATGCTCCAAATTTTGATAATAAATTTAAAAACTGTTTCGTTTGGCAAGGAGAATTAAGCTAAATTTGGTAAGTTAAGACCGCAGAAAATTAACTCGAAGTGTCTACCAATTATTCGACAAAATTACGGCGTGGTTTCTCCACTGGTCAGCGAGATCCCTACCAGTTTATGATGTGGCTGGGGATAGCGGGTAGCACTTTAATGTTTCTTTCATTGTTGATCCTATCCTTTTTCAGAAAAGATTCTTTAGGCTGGGAAGAAATCAGGATGCCCGGGGCTTTTTGGCTGAGTTCGTTGCTGATCTTTTCAAGTAGTGTTACCCTCTTTGAAGCAACCCTTGCATTTAAGGCGGAACGATTCAAACATTATCGAATCTGTCTAGGGCTTACCTTCCTGTTAGGACTTATCTTTATCGTCGTGCAAGCTGTGGGTTGGATAGAGTTGTTTGAAGCTAATAAGTCCATTGAAGGCAAGAACTCATCCCTCTATTTTATCTATTTGATTACCGGTTTACATTTTCTCCACATCCTGGGAGGGTTGGCCTTTATGGGCATTTTATTTACCGAAGCGATTCGAAATTCCTCCTATATAGACGCTTTCGTATATAGCGTCAATGGCCCCAATTTGATTCGTATTAAAATGCTCAATATTTTTTGGCATTTTATCGGTGTACTTTGGTTGGTTTTATTCTTTGTAATGCTCTTTTACTTACTCCCTTAAGAATATTCATTCTCAAAATACAGGGCACTTTGTCCCACTACGGGCGCGCCCTTTCCATTTTATTTTGGGTGTTTTCGCCGACTTCCTTTTTACTTTCTTCTCTTGCATTTTCTCGGTATAGGGGATAAAAGAATAATCAAGTTCGGGGATTAATCGTAGTTCTTGAAACTGATAGTCAGGTGACGGAAAAGAATGACGAACTGGAAAATACATCCTTTGATATTCGTAATCATATAAGTAAATAGTCACGTAACCATCCAGACTGTATTTTATACTTATCTCTGTATAAGGTCCACTATCTCGGGACGAGGCGAGAAATCGTGCCTGTTCCTTGGCCTTACCTTGATTCAATAGATTCATGTTGTAGTGAAACACGCGGTGGGTGGAATCGATCTGCAGAGCAACGCCCATATAATAGCGGGCATCATTGTATTTCTCTAGCCCGGCTAGCAGCACCGCTGTATTGTTGAGCGCACTTTTGTCCTGATAAGTTTGATAACTCTGACGGGCTTCTTCATACTGATGCCAATATCGAAAAACATTACCCTTGTTAACGTGATAAAACCTTTTGGATGGCGTATTCTGCAATGCTTTATCGAAGTCCTTTTCGGCTAGCTGATAATTAAAATCCGCTTGTCGAACCAAGTCTTGTTGGCTCAATTTATTGCCTAAATAAGCATGCGCAATTCCCCGGTTATTCAACAATACAGACTGCCCCGGATTAGTTTTCAACAGACTATCAAAAAGTGCCTTAGATTGTTCTAAGTGATCCTTTTCCAACAAGGTAATGCCCCTACCATTCTGGGCTTGGACATTTAAACGATTGACAGCGACAGCCTTTTCAAACACGGAATAAGCCTTGTCAAACATCCCAAAATGCAGCAATAGATTACCGTAATTCACCCATAAGCGATCATTTTCCGGTTCATGGGTAAGTGCATTATTTAGATGGGTGCCCGCTTTTGCAAATTGCCGTTGTTCGATTTCAATTTGACCTAAACCGCCATGTGCTTCGAAACAATTTCCGTCTATAGACAACGCCCGTGTAAAATCGTTACGCGCTGAGATTGGGTCCCCTCTATAATAGGAAGTCCAACCACGGTAAGCCATCCAAGTCGCTAACTGCGGGTGAGGACGGTCGAAAAGTGGCTTTGCCGTCCCGAAATCCCGCTGGGCTAGTTCAAAATCCTTTAACCCATAGTTGGCTAACGCCCGGCCTAAATAAGCATCGAGATAAAGACTATCGGTGTTGATGATTCGATCGTATATATTTCGTGCTGACTGATATTTTTTTTCGGCCATGGCAATATTAGCCAGACCCATCTGGGCACTTGTTACTAATGGTTTGTATAAACTAGCTTGTTCATACCAATTTTTCGCTAGAGACCAATGTTGTTGGGCATAATGTGAATTTGCCAATCCCAACATCGCAGGATATCTAATTTTTGGATCCTTGCTTTTTAAACACTTTTGCAAAACCTTTTGAGCCAGGGTAAATTGCTCTTTTTGAAGCAGTGTGAATCCGCGTCTCAGGTTAAACTCTACATCACGCTTTGAACCACGACTAAAATCAGCCCAGGCTTCATCTAACTTCCCTAGATGTAAGTATGCTTCCCCCCTAGTTAATCGGTAAATAGCTAGATCATTGATTTCAATCGCTTTTGAAAAATGCTGAATCGCCTCTTCCCAACGACCTTTACGAATTAACAAAACTCCGTTGTTAAAGTACTGCTTCCCTTTTGGATCAAATCCCGTTGAAACACCTAGACTCAACACCGTACGATATCCCTGGGCTACCGTGAAATTCAAGGAAGCATTTTCCGCATGGCTCGTATACAAAATTTCAGCTGCTTGATCATATTCCTTATGGAGAAGTCGCGTGAGACCATGATGATAATGTAACAGTGACTGAGCGGAGTCGTGAGACTGTAGCAATTGAATTGCCTTATTCCGATTGCCGGATAGGGCAAGCAAAACTGCCTCGTTGTTCAGGCGAGCGAGGGAGTCTCGTTCATCAAAATTTCGGGAGTGATATTGGGCATAGGAAGTCCGGAGTTTCTGCAACTTCCGTTCGAAACGGCTTTCCTTTAGTTTATCCAGATTTGGGGTTTCATACGCGTTGTTCACCTCATTCAATACCCCACTCAAATGTTTTTCAATTTTCGAAAAGCGCTGACCGGCCAAGAATTGAGGTAAAAGGCAGAAACTGCAGGTCAGTATGATGGGGACGAGCCGCATGTATCAAAATTGAAACGGGTGAACTCCTGACTTCGAAGACTTCCATGCTTTCGTAAATGACATTCCCTATTCAGCGTTAAGCAAAAGCTTAGGCAATGGAAGTCCGTAGGGAATAGCAAACTTAACGAATTTAAAAGAATTTTAACGCATCCTCTGTTATCGTTTACTTATCAGGAAATCGGCGGTCAAATTGCCATACAAATCACTATATTTGTACAGCACTAAGCGTATTTCAACGTTTTCAAGCCTTATTTATTCGTAATCCATCCATGTTCAAGAAACTAATTGAAATGAATCGTTCAACCCCAAAAATGTTCATCTTTTTAACCCTTTTCGGGTTATTATTTACCTTTACTGCCTCGGCACAGCGTCCACCCATAGAAGGTAGATGGAACTTGACCATCGATCAAAAGGGCACACCTGTCCCCTCCTGGTTAGAGGTGAGGCATTCAGGGTACCATACAATGGTGGGGCAGTTTGTGGGGAGTGGCGGAAGTGCGCGTCCTATTTCCCAAGTATTCGTAAATGAAAATAACTTCCATTTTTCTATCCCGCCGCAATGGGAAAAAGGAAGCGATATAATCGTCGCCGGCAAAATAAACGGAGATCGCATTTCCGGCATGTTGGTTGCCGCCAATGGGGAAGTCTATAGCTGGACAGGTCAGCGAGCTCCCAAATTGAAGCGATCGAAGACCCCAGAATGGGGTCAACCCATTCATCTGATCAAGTCAAATTCATTGGAAGGTTGGTCCACCTTTGGCGGAGAGAACCACTGGGTGGTTAAAGATGGGGTTTTAAGTAACCCAAAATCGGGTGCCAACATCAAAACAAACCAGAAATTCGAAGACTTCAAGTTAGCGTTAGAATTCCGAATTCCGAAAGGCAGCAACAGTGGAGTTTACCTGCGTGGGCGGTACGAAGTACAAATTACTGATAGCTATGGCGCAGAGCCAGAATACGATCAATTAGGCGCTATCTACGGCTTTATCACGCCCATTGACCTACCTGCTAAACCCGCTGGAGAATGGCAAAAGTTGGAAGTCACCTTAATTGGAAGACAGGTTACCGTCGCATTAAACGGAAAGACCATCATCCATCCTCAGGAAATTCCGGGTATTACCGGTGGGGCATTGGATAGCGACGAGGCTGCTCCAGGACCATTGATGATTCAGGGAGATCATGGCGCTGTAGAATACAGAAATATCATCATAACACCTGCTAAATAAGGCCGAAACAGTTAAAATTGATAGGGAGGGCTGTCATATTGGCTTTGTTTTTCTCACTGACCCGAGAAGTGTATGGACAGGAGATTTACTGGGCAAATCGATTGCTGGGCTATTCTTCTGAATATAGACCCCATATATACGGTGAACAATATCGAGCAAGTCAAATTTTAGGCCCTCCCCAAAAACTACCTCAAACGGGTGACAGCCCCTGTGCCTGGAGCCCGGCTGAAGCCGATGGTAAATCGGAAGAATGGATAAAAGTCGGTTTTAGCAAACCCCTTCACCCCAAGCAAATACTCATTGGGGAAAATCACAATCCCGGAGCGATTTCAAGGGTCTATGCCTACGATAATACCGGTAAGGAATATTTAATTGCACAGGAAGACCAACTGGACAGTGCCGTAGAAAAGGGAAGACTCTTAAGCATACGCCCCCGGCTCGATCCGGGTATTTTAATTAATGCGGTGAAAATTGTAATGAATCCCGCAAAAGTTCCCGGGTATAATCAAATTGATGCGATTGGTCTTACGGAGTCCGATTTACCGGTACAATTGGAAGTCGAAATAGCAGATGATTTCCCCGTGGATTTGCAACGAATTCCATTAAATTCCAGCATCAATTCAAAGGGAAGGGAAGTTGCTCCTGTGATTTCTCCTGACGGCTCTAAGCTTTATTTTACGAGAGAACATCCGCGAAATATCGGCGATCCAAAGCGTCAAGATGTTTGGGTGTCGGAAAGGCAACCCGATGGCGAATGGGGGCCACCCATCAATATAGGATATCCGATTAATAACGCCGGAGACAATGCCGTGCTAGGCATATCAGCCAATGGAAATACTCTCTACCTTCTCAATGCCTATCGGGAGGACGGCACAATGGTGGAAGGCTTTTCTAAGTCGCACGCTACTCGTAACAGCTGGTCTTTTCCAGAAAACTTTTACATCCAAGACCACTACAACGATCAAATCCCCAAAAACACTGAAATGACCATCTCGCCTGATGAAAAGGTCATTATCCTATCCGTGCAAAGACGGGATACCCGAGGAAATAAAGACCTCTATGTGAGTTTTAAAAAAAATAATCAAAGTTGGACAGCCCCCATTAACCTCGGACCGGTGGTCAACACTGCCGACTACGAAGGCGCCCCCTTTATAGCTGCCGATAATCGAACCCTCTATTTTACCTCCACAGGCCACCGCGGCTATGGTAGTGGTGACATCTTCGTTACGAGGCGTTTGGATGATAGCTGGCTCAACTGGAGCAAACCCGTCAATTTAGGCCCTGTTATTAATACCGACGGGTGGGATAGTTTTTTCACGGTCCCGGCTTCTGGGAATTTCGCCTATATGAGTTCATTTAACCCTGCGAATCAATCCGACGACTTATATAAAATACCCTTATATACGTCCATCCAACCGGAACAATTATTAACCCTCACTGGAAAAATTACCGATAAAATCACGGGTCATCCGGTTCCAGCTAACGTCGAGGTTCGCTTTACGGATCAGGGAAATGCTGGGGCAATGAATACGTTTACAGAAACGGAAACTGGTTCCTACCATCTGTTTTTACCCGTTGAAACTACCATCGAAATGAGTGTCCAGGCTGAGGGGTATTTTCGATTTAAAGAAGAAGTCCGTCCTTCTCAACGGACTAGCCAAACCCATCGGATAGACATCGCTTTAACGCCCATCAAAAGTGGACAAAACTTACCCTTAAAACGGGTTCAATTCGCACAAAGTAGTGCTGAATTGGAAGATAATTCTAAAGAAGAGCTGAGTGAGCTCGTGAACATCATGAAAAGATATCCAGCCATGGAAATCCTGCTGGAAGGGCATACCGATAACCAAGGGGATTTCGATAAAAACCTGAAGCTCTCTGAAGATCGTGTAAAAACGGTTCGGAATTATTTGACAGCCCACGGGATCGCTGAAGACAGGATACGTTTAAAGGCTTGGGGACCGTCCCGCCCGGTAACGCATAACCTTACAGAAGAGGCCCGAAAACTAAATCGTCGAGTAGAACTAACGATTCTCAAAATATAAAGGTCATTAATTAGTAGCTTTGCCGCTTTCTGCCTAAGCATTTGTAGCTGAATGAGTGTATCAATGTCCAATCGTACTATAATAATTCTCGCAGTAATATTGCTGGTGGGTACCGTCCTCCGTTTTTATCGACTCGATACCTACAGTATTTTCTTTGATGAAAAAAGTACCATGGTCGTCAGTCAGGGCATTGTACTAGAAGGAGCCAATCAAAAAGACGTATTCACCCAACCGTCGTTTACCCCCGCCGACTTTTGGAAACCGAAAACCATAGCCGACTACTATGAAGCTATGACGCGAAGTGATATTGGTAATAGTCCTTTCTACTACCTCCTCCTCCATATTTGGATGGATATTTTCGGCATCTCCGACTATTCCTCACGGGCTATGTCGGCGTTGTTCAGCGTTTTAATCATTTTGTTGACCTATGGATTCGCCAAACGATTTTTCTCGGAAAAAACGGCATTGATTGCAGC
>JBAYRB010000110.1:0-7544 GCA_041676905.1 Spirosomataceae bacterium | reverse complement strand
TATCCGGGTGTTTGTTAAATTGTAAAAGTATTAAAATTAACCCCAAAAAGTGTACAAACCTTTATTGAAAACGCGATTTATTGGTAAAAACATACAATATGTGACAACTTGTCATTCAACTAACGACATAGCGGCATATAAAGTTCGGTCTGGCAGTGCTATCCATGGGGAAATTGTGATTGCTGGAGAACAGACCGCAGGGCGGGGGCAAAGAGGCCGAAATTGGCTAGCCGATAAAGACCAAAACTTCACCTTTTCTATCATTCTTTTCCCCTCTGAATTAGAGGTAAAAAATCAGTTTTATTTGGCACAGGTCGTAGCACTAGGAGTCAGAAAATACGTCGCCGACCGAGTTTCCAAACCGGTATACATCAAATGGCCGAATGATATTTTCATCGGTCCCAATAAAACGGCGGGAATTCTGATCGAAAATACCCTACGAGGACACCGAATCCAATCGTCGGTGGTTGGAATCGGGCTGAATGTTAATCAACAACGATTTGATACGGAGCGGACGACTTCGCTAGCGCTAGAATTGGGCAATACGCTTCAATTAGGTGAAGAATTGGAAAAGCTGCAGTTATGCCTAGAAATGTATTATTCCTTATTGGAGCAAGGGGATTATCGTCAATTGAAAGAGCTGTATTTGAATGAGGCTTTAGGAGTAGGTGAAGAAAGAAGATTTTTGACATCGATCGGTCCTTTGACCGGTAAAATAGCCGATGTTACCCCCGAAGGCAAATTGGTTTTATCCAAGGGTGGCGAAACATTTGCCTTCGGGGCGCAAGAAATTTCCTGGATTTGGGAGGACTAGCTTAACTTATCTTCCTGTCTTCCGTTCAACCAAAATACAGTCATTGCTACGGCTACAATTCCGAGGCCGAAGGATTCTCTTGCTAATTCAATATTCATATTTCGCATTTGGGTTACTTCCCCAAAAAGAAAACCTTCAAACTCAGGCGGCCATTGATAAATAGCCATGATAAAATACACCACGGCAATCATCAAGTAGACCATGGTCCGGAGTCTTTTTTTTAAGTAAGCGAAGGAGAGTATCGCAGGGATCAAATACAGAATGATCCAGAGGGCGGAGTCAGGGTCATTGTATTGAACCGCTGCACTCAGTACAAAACAAAGCCCAACGATAATGGCAAAAATTCGCATCGTCTAAAGATAGTTTAGAGGTATAAAACATAAATTTAGTTTAATTCTCCACACAAATGGTTAACGGCTTGGGTTGCTTCCTGCCATCCGAGGCGACTGGCTTCTCGGAGAGAGATACATCCTACTTCTTTTTCGCCCAACATATGTTGCGCCATACCCATTCCATAATAGGCTTTGGCAAATCGTGGGTCGAGTTGGGTTGCTCTTTTAAAAGCGGAAATTGCTCTTTCGTAATTTTCCTGACGATAATGGGCATTTCCCAAATTATACCACGCCAATACATTACTGTCTTGCAACTGAACAGCTTTATTAAAGTCGTTGGTGGCGGCGGGAAGGCTATCTAGAAAGGAGAGTACTTGGCCGCGATTCAGGAAAATGTCGGAAGTGTCGGGTGCTATTTCGACAGCCTGGTTATAGTCGGCTAATGCTTTTTCGAATTCGTTTAACGACGTATATAATAGGGCTCGGTTGAAATAGGGGCGATATTGATCGGGCTCAATATCAATGGCTTTATTGTAATCCGCCAACGCTGCATCGTAAGCTTCCATTTCATAGTGTATCACCCCACGTAAATTGTAGGCATCCGCATTGGCTGGATCCTTTTCGATTGCTTTATTTGCAAAGTCCAAGGCCTCCTTGGGTTTGTCCTCTTTCATTAACGATCTGCTTCTTTCCAAATAGGCTTCCGAGGAACTTGAACATGAAAAAAAAGCGAGTGTGAGAAACAATAAGTATTTCATTGGTAGTAATTTAAGTAATAACCGATGGGTCGGTAATCAAAGAAAGGCAAATTTATTGAATTGCAATTGAATAATTTGATATTTTTGCACCGGCAAATCGGAACTACCAGCTCCTACTGAATCCCCCAGGTCCTGACCGAAGCAAGGGTAGGTGGTCGTAGCGGTGAGATTCTTGATTTGCCTTTTTTTGTTTAAATCCTTTCTTTCTCTACTTTTGTTCGGATATTTATCGCGTAATATTCTACATTAAGTAAATACATTTTATTATTTTAAATCCATGAAGTTTTTTATTGACACTGCTAATCTGGATGAAATCAGAGAAGCTCAAGAGCTTGGCATTTTAGATGGGGTAACGACGAATCCATCCCTGATGGCCAAGGAAGGAGTCGCGGGTAAAGAAAATATAATGGCACATTATAAAAAGATATGTGACATTGTCGGAGGGGATGTAAGTGCAGAAGTAATCTCAACGGATTTCGAGGGAATTATTCGGGAGGGGGAAGAACTCGCCGCCATTGACCCACACATCGTGGTGAAGGTTCCCATGATCAAAGACGGTATTAAAGCTTTGAAATATTTTTCACAAAAAGGCATTCGTACCAATTGTACCTTAGTCTTTACGGCTGGACAGGCGCTATTGGCAGCTAAAGCGGGTGCTACTTATGTGTCTCCGTTTATTGGTCGTCTTGATGACATTTCCTACAATGGCGTGGAGTTGATCGAGCAGATTGTTGCTATCTATGCTAATTATGATTTTGGTACTCAGGTTTTAGCGGCCTCCATCCGGAATCCAATTCACATCCTACAATGTGCTGAAATCGGAGCTGATGTAATTACGAGCCCGCTTAATTCCATTCTTGCCTTATTAAAACACCCCCTTACCGATTCAGGTTTGGAGAAATTCCTAGCCGATTATAAAAAAGTAAACGGGTAAATTAACGTAGGGCATTAGCCCTGGCAATAGTTCACTGTAGAACCAGTCCATATGAATTCATTGCAAGAACCTGTCGTTGTTGTTGAACGAGCCGATATCTACCAAGGGGACAGGCCTGTATTGAACGATGTAAGTTTCAAAATTGCTCCAGGTGAATGGGTGTTTCTAATTGGTCGAACTGGGAGTGGAAAAAGCTCTCTGTTGAAAACTTTGTATGCTGACTTGTGGCTGGAGACGGGTTCAGCCATTGTCTCGGGTTACGAATTGCACAAAATACGACATGAAGACATCCCTTTTCTAAGGAGGAAGATTGGCATCGTCTTTCAGGATTTCCAATTGCTGACCGATCGTACCGTGGAAGAGAACCTTTCCTTTGTCCTTAAGGCTACCGGATGGAGGGATCGTTTCGCTATCTCCGATCGGATTACTGAAGTTTTAAAAATGGTAGGCTTGGGACTGGTGCAGAAAAAAATGCCCCATCAATTGTCAGGAGGGGAACAACAGAGAGTGGTTATTGCCCGAGCAATGCTCAATGAACCCAAGATTCTCATGTGTGATGAACCGACCGGGAATCTAGACCCAGCCGTAGGGGAACAAATCATGCAAGTTTTTCGAAATATCAATAAAACGGGTACCGCTGTTCTAATGGCAACCCACAATTATGACTTTCTTAAAAACTATCCCGCTCGTGTTTTAAAATGCGAAAATGGGGAAGTGAAAGATATGAGTACGCTCGACATTATCTAATATTGGTAAGGAGGAACCTACCTCCTTACCAAATAATATGGTTAGATGTGAGCTTTTAATTTCTCCTCTAGTACAACTTTAGGTACTAAACCCACAACTTTATCAACTAACTGCCCATTTTTGAAGATCATCAAAGTAGGAATACTTCTGATACCGAATTGAGCAGGGACTTGTGCATTCATATCGACATCCATTTTAGCAACGACGGCTTTCCCTTCATAATCCTGAGCCAATTCTTCCACAACAGGCCCTATCATTTTACAAGGACCACACCATTCCGCCCAGAAATCAACTAGCACAGGCTTATCACCTTGCAATAATTCATTGAAGTTATTGTCGTTAGCTTCGATTGCTTTTGCCATGATTTTGATAATAAATATGATGAAAAACTTTAATACTAAAATTCGTTTCCTGTTCTAAAAGTTCCAACTTGTCAAGGTTAACCCATTGAATTCTTAGCTTTCAAATTTAGTACTCTCCTTTCCAGGGTACGCTAAATAAGTCATTACATCGTCGTGGTATTATTTTGATATCGAAAAAAAAATTAATAAATCGGTCTTGCTATTCAATTTGAAACGGCGAAACCTTATCTAACGTTCCAGCTTCTTTGGTGAAATAATTAAGTTTTCATGAAAAAAATCATTTACCTCATTTTTCTACTGGGTGTGTTTGATCAGGCGTTTAGTCAACACGTTCCTTCACCCGAAGAACACTTCGGTTTTCCAATCGGTGCCGATTACCAATTGACTACTTATCAACAAACGGAGGCTTATTTCAAAAAGCTGGATGCTGCCTCCGATCGTGTGAAATTGGTGAGTATAGGGAAAACTGAAGAAGGACGAGAACAACCTATGTTGATTGTAACCTCTCCTGAAAACCATCGAAATCTTGAAAAATATAGGGATATAGCCGTACGTTTGGCACGGGCTGAGGGAGTCGATGAAGCTGAAGCCCGAAACCTGGCCAAGAGTGGGAAAGCAGTAGTATGGATAGACGGGGGGCTACATGCCTCCGAAACAGTGGGAACGCATCAATTGATCGAAACAGCTTGGCAGTTGGCCAGTCGAAATGATGAAGAAACAAAACGAATTCTGGACAATGTGATTATTCTCCTGGTTCATGCCAACCCCGATGGTCATGAACTTGTGGCGAATTGGTATATGCGACATGAAGATCCGAAGAAACGATCCTTATCCCATTTACCCGTACTCTATCATAAATATGTGGGGCACGACAACAATCGTGACTTTTACATGTTCAACATGAAGGAATCACAAAATATTGGCCAACAATTGTTTATTGATTGGATCCCCCAAATCATGTATAACCACCACCAACGGGGACCGGCTGGAACCGTGCTAGCAGGACCTCCCTATCGGGACCCCTTCAACCATGTTTTTGACCCCTTGGTGATTACAAGCATTGACGCGTTGGGAGCTGCCATGTATAATCGTTTAAACGTTGAAAATAAGCCCGGATTCACTCGCCTCGGAGGTGCTGTCTTTTCAACCTGGTATAACGGAGGCTTACGAACCACTACTTATTTTCACAATATGATTGGTCTGCTAACGGAATTAGCCGGAGGGCCAACCCCTGAAAACATAGCTTTAGTACCTGACCGCCTAATTCCCGATAACAATACCCCTCATCCTGTTGCACCCCAAAAATGGCATTTTCGTCAGAGTATCGACTACTCGATTTCATTGAACTACGCCGTGCTCGACTATGCAGCCCGTCATAGCGATGAGCTCCTCTTTAATATTTACCGGATGGGCAAAAATTCGATTGAACGGGGAAGTCGAGATAACTGGACGTATTTCCCTAAACGAATTCAAGCCATTAAAGATGCCCATTTGAAAAAGCAGCCTGCCGGAACAAGCCTGACACCACAAGCAGTGGTACCTGCTCAATTATATGATTCGTTATTGGCCATTCCCGAAGCGAGAGATCCACGAGGGTATATCATTCCCGCAGATCAAAGGGATTTTCCAACAGCTGTAAAGTTTGTGAATACCCTAATCCGGGGAGGAATCAAAGTTGAAAAGGCCACGGAAGCATTTACGATCAACGCCAAACAATATCCAGCAGGATCTTTTATTGTCAAAACGGATCAGGCATTTAGGCCGCATATTCTCGACATGTTTGAACCGCAGGACTATCCAAACGATTTTGCTTATCCAGGTGGACCCCCGGTGGCGCCCTACGACGCAGCAGGTTGGACACTTGCCTATCAAATGGGCGTTGAATTTGATCGGTTTCAAGATGATTTCACAGGCCCCTTTGAAGCGATCCCGTACGGAGAAGTTCAAAAACCGCAACAATCGGAGCCGGCTGGCAACGGGGGCTATCTTTTAGCCGTTTCGATGAACGATAGTTTTCTGGCGGTCAATAGGCTGTTAAAAGCAGGTGTTGAAGTGTCCAGGGTGAAAAACGGAGTCAACGCTGGTTCATTTTACGTACCCTTTACACCCCGTTCCCAACAAATTTTGACGGAGTATCATCGCGATACCGGGATCGCATTTGAACGACTAAAAACAAAAAAACACGGTTTTGACCTCGAACCGGTTCGTAAAACACTACGGATCGGACTTTGGGACACTTATGGGGGTTCGATGCCATCGGGTTGGATCCGTTGGATGCTGGAACAATTTGAATATGAATTTAACGTAGTTTATCCGACTGAGACCGATGCGGGCGATTTAATCCAAAAATATGACGTTCTAATCCTTCCTACGCGGGCTGTTCCCGTCGTGGGAAGTAATCCTAAATTATCGATTAAACCGGAGGATATACCGCAAGAACACCGCTTTAGAGCAGGGGTCATGACCTCTGATCATTCCATACCCAAAATACGGGAATTTCTGGAAAAAGGCGGTAAAGTCATCACTATCGGCACCAGCGCTAATCTGGCTTATCATTTAAAACTGCCGGTTTGGAATGCCTTAACGGAAATCACAACAGACGGTCAAAAGAAAGATCTTCCTTCGAACAAATACTATATCCCCGGAAGTATTTTGCGTGTCCAAATAGATACGACCCTGGCAGCGAATTATGGTTTCGGCTCCGAGGTCGATGTATACTTCGACCGCAGTCCTGTATTTCATATCGCAACCGATGCCATTTCCAGTGGTACCATCAAACCGCTGGCGTGGTTCGGTGAAAACCCTTTACGAAGCGGATGGGCGTGGGGGCAGAGCTATTTACACAATGGAATTGCCGCATTTGAAGCCCAAGTGGGAAGGGGAACCTTACTGACTTTCGGTCCGGAAATAACCTTCCGAGCGCAAGCTCATGGCACTTTCCGTTGGTTGTTTAACCAGTTGTATTAGAGTAAGATAACTCGTAAAAAAGCCGCTCCTGGAAATTGTATCTAGGACGGCTTCTTGTATTTTACTATAACCTAAACATTTCAGGATAAGACAACGAATAGGGAAATCTTGAACGTGCGTATTTCCAAATTGTTCAAAGCCGAATTATTTCAACCCACCTGGGAAGACTTCCATTCATACCTAGGCTAGGGGTTCTTGTTGCGATAAACAATGGAAACTTCCTTGACCCCAAATAATCTCCGTGGCAGTAAGTGGAATTACCTTTTTCTGAGGGAAAGCTTGTTCCAGGATTGAAACGGCTTTGTCATCGTTAGGATTTTCAAATGTAGGTACAATTACACCGGTATTACAAATCAAAAAATTTGCGTACGAACCTGGTGCTCTGAAGCCATCGATAACCACAGGAACAGGCATAGGTAGTTCGATAATATTTAATTGTTAGCCGTTTAAAAGCCGCATTTCTTTCAGCTCCTTTAAGTTCTTTTGAAGGACATCAAAGTTTTCATCGGCTGGATTTTCTTCTACACATGCGACTACCGTATCTTCACTGACAAAACGAGTGGTATCATCAATATGACCATCGGTATCATCTCCTATGATCCCGGCCTCTACCCAAAGCACTTGCTCAAT
>JBAYRB010000109.1:0-7621 GCA_041676905.1 Spirosomataceae bacterium | reverse complement strand
GCATTTAATGCTAAAATCAAAGCACTTAGAAGTCAGTTCAGAGGTGTTAGAAATATCCCTTTTTTCATGTTTAGGCTAGCCATGATTTATGCATAATCACCCCCCAGAAATTTTGCTTGATCCAACCTTCCTACCCGAGCTCAGCCCCCACAAAAAAAAAGACGGCACCCACGCTATCATGATTAGAATTACTGTCAACCGACAGCTTAAACGTGTGCCAATAGGTTATTCAATCATCGAGCGATATTGGAACGAAGAACGAAAGGAAGTACGCAAGAATCATCCGGATTCTTATGTCATCAATGCAGCCATTAAGGCTAAAATCATTGAACTGGAAAAACAATACCTAAAAGAATTAACACTAAATAAGGTCGTTTCGGCAACCAGCTTACAGAAAAAGGTTGAAAGACAATTTACAGGGGGTAGTTTCCTGGAATACGCGAAGCGCAGGATCGAACGGCTCCCCTCCCCTCACACCAGAGCAAGTCAACTCGCTATAGTTCGAAAACTTGAAATCTACTTAAAAGGTCAAGATCTTCATTTTGAAGAAATAACTACCGAATTCCTTCAAGAGTACCGCAACTACCTTTCCAAAGTGTTAGGCAATAGCCCAAACACAGTTAGTAGCAACTTGAAGAAATTAAAGGCAGCCTACAACAGTGCTATTCTGGATGGAGTTTATGAATATGAAAAAGTTTCCCCCTTTGCCAGGATTAAAGTCAAAACCACCAAAAGTAAACGTACCAAGCTCTCGGAACAGCAAATTAAGCAAATAGAAGACTTCATCTGCAAAGAAGGAACAATGGTTCATCACGCCAAAAATGCTTTCCTATTTGCTTACTATATGCAGGGTATCCGGGTGGGTGACCTCATCCAACTAACATGGGGGAATATTAAGGGAGATAGATTGGTGTACCGAGCATCGAAAACGGATAAGGAACGAGCACGTATAATATTACCCAAGGCAAGGAAGATCCTAGATTATTACCACAGCTCAATAAATCGCCCAGGAGATTACATCTTCCCGTTTCTCAAAGGGAAAAACAAATCAAAGATCAAGGAAGATGAATGGCGTAAGCTAATCGACAGTATAAACTCTCGACTCCGCAATAACCTTATGAAAATAGCAACCAAGTTAGGTATAGAAAAGCTTTCAATGCATGTGGCTAGGCACACCTTTGCGGATATTGCCCGCAAGAAGACAGGTGACATCTACCTTGTTTCCGATGCTCTTGATCATGGAGATGTCCGTACAACAGAAAACTACTTCGCATCAGCTATCGGTGAAGAAAACGACGAGTTTGTAAAGCGTGTTTTTGATCTCTAAGTGATAGTCTGTCTTATTTCATTATATTTCGGCAAGGAAACCAATTCATCGCTGTTTAAACCTACCAGTCATTATCATATCCAGATTCTATCTTCCATTCCGAACCGTTGTACACAAGGGTTATAACGGCTCCACCTGGAAATTGTCTATTTTCTCCCTTAATCGTATTCATTATCCAGAATTGACGAACATCGTTACGGCTTTCGATAGTCACCCGCTTTCCAGCAAACATGGGTTTCGAGTTGATGCCAGTAACAAACTGGATCCCTGGGGCTGCACCATTATTGTAGATAAGAGATATAAAATCAAAATGAGAAGGATCAATCGGAAACGTTTCGCCAGATAACAAGGCAAGCGTTAGTGAACTTCGCCCGTTGATTAATGCTCGTTCAAACCAAGCTAAACCTGCACCGGTTTTGAGGGCATAATTAAACCCCTCACCTCCGGATGCACTAAATATGGCTCCGTAGTTATCCCCTGGTCCATTACGCGTATTTCTAACGCTCATCATGGCGTTTGTATCACCAAAATATGCCGGGAGTGCGTCGGTGCCGATCACTACAGAACCTTCATTGTTTTCTCTATGGAGTGCGACAACAGCATGTCCGGTAACATTACCTTCTGTATCCATATTGACAAGTCCTCCATTTCTGATCTGCATATTACCGAATTGACCTTTTTCAGCTATTACATATCCCTGTCCCGTCACTCTGAATGGAGCTGACTCCTTCCCATCATAATCACTACCTGCATAAATTCTCACGCCCGTAGCGTCCTCTGTATCACTTCCCGCTAAACCTGCTTGCCCCTTAAATCCAGTTGGACTTGTCGCATCTACCCCCTCAACCTCAATTCTGTTTCTGGCAAATAACCAACCATTCTGAAAAACGCGGAACGGTGCCGTATCCCGGTTCTCGGTTGATGCACCCGCCCAAAATCTTACCGATTCATCTTCTGTGCCCTGCCCGGAGACACCGGCCCAAATGGCATTTTTATCTCCGGCAAGCTGGATAATGCCAGATGTGATGATATGGCCGTCAATGGCCGTCGCGGTATTATCGAAATTAAAAGGCTCTACCCAGTCGTTAGGATCGAACGGTTGACCTGTGGTCTTGTTCCTAACCGACCTTCTGAGTCCGTTCTCACTCATCCAAAGGTCATTGTCTGAATAAGGGGCTACGGGTTGGGCCGTGAATAACCTCACTTTTGAATTATTTCCCCTAATCGTGTACTGTTTTCGGTAGGAATTCAGCGCAGCAGCATCTACGACAGGAACCCACGAGCCGGATTCACGCTTAAAAAGCGTATCTGTGCCCGGATTGTACCAATGATCCCCTTCATGGAAGGCCTCTTCTCCCGATGGCCAAATGGCCGGATCCGAAGCCTGGGGAAACCCTAGAGGACGCGTATGATTTTATGCAGGAGGCACTGGTAACAAATCTTAGGGAAGATCTGTATTTCACCTGGGATGATTTAGGGACAGAAGCCGGTCAGTTTTTTGTAATACTCCATGCCAGGCCGGTAGCGGAAGAAATGGAGGTAGAAGCAGATGAACTATGTGCAACCGTGTAGCCGTAAAAGAAAAAGAGCTTCGGGATATCGTCAGGCACTATGACCTGATAGGTAGAGATATGACCCGGAAAAGAAACCAGTATAAGCCCGGGTATGTTATATCCGGGTTTCCAAAAAGAGGAGAAACTAAGGCTTACTTACCGGTCATTATGCCCACCGGTGGATCGGTCGATATCGAAATGCTCCGATGGGGGCTTATCCCCCATTGGGTGAAAGATGAGACTGCCTGGAAGGCCAGTACCTTGAATGCCCGGAACGATGAACTATTTGAAAAGCCCTCCTACCGTGGCTACTGGAAAAACAGGTGTTTGGTAGTAGTTTCGGGGTTTTTCGAGCCTCGAGATCGAGGGATAGCGGGTTTGCCGGGCAAAGCTAGCAAGGTTCAGAAAACAGAGAGCTGGTATATATACCATGCTACCGAGCCGTTGCTTACCATGGGGGGGCTGTATTGTGGGGATACAGTAACGATCATAACGACAGACGTATCACCCATGATGGCAACTATCCATAATGATGGCTTAAGGATGCCGCTCATATTTGATGATCAAGAGCTACGGGACCGCTGGTTACTTGGAGATTTATCGCAAAAAGAAATGGCGCAGCTGATGGACTCCCACCCGGACGACAGCAGGCTGGAAGCGTACCGGACGATCGATGAAATATTCAATTCGCAAATTGATACTAACAGGCCGGAAGCAAACCAACCACACCCAGACCCGGAATACTATCAACCGGCTTGATCGTGATCGATCTATAACTTTTGTTATTACTCCTTTCTTGGAACCAATTTCACCGGTTGCAACTCTTCTTCTTCGGCATACCAAACGAGGTTGGTACCCCATATCGGGCATCCATCTTTTCTTAATTTCGCCACAGTATATTTAAGGGTTTCCCCCATATTGTTGACAGAGGCGATGATCCCGACTTCACCTTGGTAGCGAACCAGATCGTCACGTTTATAAATCCCCAGCTCTTTCTGTTGCCACTTCAAATCCTGGACTACTTTTTCGACCTGGCGGATGATCTTTGTATATTCGTGAAACTCAGCTTGTTTTTCCATGTTACTAATCGTGTCAAAAATGTGACACTAAATATGTCAAAGCTGATTTAATTTTCAAACTAAAAGATCTGAAAAGCTTCAGATTTTGAAAACCTCTATAAGCGCGGAAAATAGGTGTGTGTATATTTTCGTATCTTTGTTAGGACATTAATCTCCAAGGCAATGGCAGTAGCAATAGATAAAATACCAACTTCCAGGAGGCAACTTGTTAGCACACCCTTTGCATTCGCAGACGGTTCCCTGTATGTCGCATTTGAGGAAATAGGCAATGAGTAAATATAACTTATTAGTAATCAGTAAATTATAATGAATCTCAAAGTTTTAACAAACAAACCACAAATAATTGCATATATAAACTAAAATCCGAAAATGAGTGTTATTATGTTCGATACTCTTTTGCAACGCTCTGCTTTACTGAATGCTGATAGTAGTACTGGAAACTTCAGGAGTAATCATTGTAATGATTACACAGGATTAAAGTCAATTGACTAATTCGCATATTATTTAATAAAATATTCCAATCATGAAAAGTTTTAAAATTCTTGTAGTATTACTTTCTGTAATTACGGTTGTATCCTGCGAGCAAACCGATGTAATCAAAGACTTACAAAAGAGCAGTTTAGAGGATCTCTCTGCTAAAGTTAAACCGGCTGATAATGTAGATGGAATGGTTTCAATAACCAGTCAAGCTCAACTACCTTATATGTCTTGGTCGGATTATAATAAAGTTTTTGGTGCCTCCGCAAGAAGTTATGGAACAGCAGTTTGGACAGAATTTGGCCCGTATAATGTTACTGGTACTTTGACTAAAGTGGAAACTAATAAAAAAATAGTTTTATTCGGAGGCGAAGCACCCGGATATGGTCCGGGTATTTATTTTGCTGATATATGGAAATGTGAAGCTTCGGTTACATTAAAACAAACCGATGCGTTTCTTTGTATGGGTGCCTCTCAATTGGGATATCTGGCATACTACGATGGGACCTTTACAGAAGGAGTTGGAGTCTTTTCTGAAGATTTATATGGTGGAAATAGAAAACATACTTTTAGAACATATAGTTATGTTCTGAAGTATAATGCAGCTGGAAATCCAATTACACAAGTAGTAATTCCGAGAGATTTAACCGGAACGTATTTTACTTACAAGTATTTAAGAGACATCTAGTGTTTGGTCTTCTTTGCAAAAGAGTTAAGGGAACGCGGGTTCAAAACGTGTTCCCCTTTTAATGAAGTTTATACCCTAAGCTTATGTTTGCTGAAATAGGATCATTATACAATGTAATGTTACTACTTTTGGCAACAGGTGATAAGCTTAACAAATATGTAATATTTGCCCCAAATAAATATTTTCCCGAATAAAAAGCAATTCCAAGGTTAGTTTTAGCCCCCCAGTGAACCCGTTCATGGGTATAAGGATATATGTTACTGTTAAATGCTCTGTTACCAGTAATCATGTTTAAGTATGGTCCTACCCCTAAGTAGTATTTAATTCCTTCCTTTTTAAGGAAAACTTGAGCCGTAGTATTGACGTGTATGGACCCGGTGCTTTCAGATATTTTTTTGTAAGGATCGGGAAGGTCGTTATTTACTTCCTGGCCACCTAAAGTATGAAAACCGGCTTGAGAGGAAAGGTTAAAAAATTTTTTTTCTAGATAGTCAACACCAGCCAAAAATGAATATCTCGTAAGTTTTTTTGAAGATAACAATGAAAGATCTTTGCTGTTCCGATAGGAGCTAAAGACAATACCGTTATCAATTTTTATGTACTGACCCTTTACCTGGGATGCTATTAGTACTATTATGAGGATGGAAATTGGTTTCATTGGTAATACTTTTTTCGATTTTTATTCTCTTCGATAACGTTAACTCAAACATATATATTATGAAAGGAGCATAAAGGATATAACGTATATTTATCCGTTATACTTTATGCTTGATCCTAATCCTAGGGAGATAGTCCTATCAGACAGTAATCTTCCCCTAGCTAGCTACATCCAAAACTAAAAAATTCCAATCAGATTTGCTATTGCTATCCTGTTGGAATGTGGGAAACTCGGAGAGTTTTCCATATTTCAACAGGAATTCTGTTGGCGTTAACTGCCCCAAAGATGAATGGGGTCTTTCATTGTTGTACATCCAGGCCCACGCGTTTGCGTATTTTCGAATCTCCGGCAGACTGTCAAACATGTAACTGTCCAAAACATCTTGTCTAAAAGTACGGTTGAATCTTTAGATTAAGCTGTTTTGCGTCGGCTTTCCGGGGTGGATAAATTCCCATTGTATACCGTTATCTTCACACCAGCCCCGGATGGCTTCGGCAATAAATTCCGGCCCGTTATCCGAACGGATCTTCTCAGGTTTGCCTCGCCATTCAATCAGCTTTTCAAGTTCTCTTACAACACGCTGTGCGGGTAAGCTGGTATCAACAGAGATTGAAAGGGCCTCGCGGCTGAAATCATCGATGATATTTAATGTCCGTATCGTTTTCCCACTGGCCAATGTATCATGCATAAAGTCAAGACTCCAAGTGATATTTGGGCCTATAGGACACAGCAGCGGTGCCTTTACACGCCCAGGAAGGCGCTTCTTGCGCTTATTTCGCAGGTTCAATCGCATATTTGTATAAATCCGGTAAACACGTTTATGATTCCACATGTACTGTAACTTTCTCAATCTGTGGTACATCATCCAGAAACCCCACGTACGGTGTAAATCGGCAAGCTTGGAAAGCTGTTCGATTACTTCTACGTCATCTTTACGTTTGGCCTGATAGTAAAAAACAGAGGTACTCAGACAAAATAATGCACAGGCCTGCCGCAGGCTCATCCCGAATCTTTCCCGGGCATAGCCTACAAGCTCACGCTTTTCGACAGGCCCTAGAGCTTTTTTTCTATCACATCTTTTAACACCGTGTTCTGAAGGGTCAGCTCGGCAACGATTTTCTTGTACTGGGCAAGTTCCCGTTCCATATCCTTCATCTGTTTAAGCTGCGAAACTTCCATCCCGGAGTACTTACTCTTCCAACTGTAAAACGTCCCTTGGCTGATGCCATGTTCCCGGCAGATATCCGTAACAGATTGTCCCGATTCCTGTTGCGATAAAATTTTGATGATCTGTGATTCGCTGAATTTGCTCTTTTTCATTGTCCCTAATTTATAAAAAAAACTACATTTAGTATCGTAGCTGTTTTTAGGGAAGATTACATAACCAAAAATGCATAACAGGTATTACCCAGGCTTGGGTCTTGGGGATTAAGCACCTACCTTGAGAGACGTCCTGAATTAAACATATTGTTATATCGGTCGGGGGCGATTCTTAGCATCCCTCAAAAGTGATCTTAAAAGGCAAGGTTTTGTTTGGGGAACTACTTGAATTGGAGAAGCTTTAATCGTTCGGCCGAAACACCCATCAGTCCTTTCACTTCACCGGAAACCATACAAAGGGGGCGGTAATGACGGACGAATGAAAATCGATTCGAGGTTAGAAGTGACCAGGCATGGTAACGAAATATTTCTTTCCTGCTAAATAAAACTCTTAAATAAAAATTTTAACTTTTCCGTACTTTTTCCTCTACCGACCGTGGAAAACGTAAAAAGGACCAAAAAATCAAGATCTTCATAACGCTATCAGCCCAGTGAAACGTCACCCCAGTCTGACTTTCT
>JBAYRB010000108.1:0-7626 GCA_041676905.1 Spirosomataceae bacterium | reverse complement strand
GGGTAATGACATCTTTGGATCCGGCGATCCCTATTACGATCTATTCGGCTATCGGAACCAAAATCTGCCTGAAAACAAAGAAGCCATGTGGGTCATCCAATGCGAGCCTGAAATCCAGGGAGGTGGACAAATCGCAACCGCCTATATTTTTGGCCCGCGATATTTCGACATAGGTCTAACACCCGACGGTCATCAAGCATTTTTAGGTACGATTTATAATGGGGTACATACTGGTTATTCGGATATCTACAGCCGTGGTACCGCAAATGTGAGAGGAACGAATTTGGTATACTACTATGTCTGGAAAGATAACTGGGATACCGACATGCGGAATGCGAAACACAATATCATACGGGATTTCTACTACGATAACCCCGCATCAGCCTATCACAACAAAAAGATCGATTTCAGCCTGTATAATCCGCCACGCCCCAATTTGATGTTGGATACCACGAAAAACCTCTTTCCCATCCATACCAAATTCCTAGATCCACAAAATTATTTCTTGCAACCTAACCGTGCGGGAGGTGGTATCACCCACAAAGACTGGTATGCATTACGGTTTGCCGAAAGTCTATTGCTGAGGGCGGAGGCTTACCTGGCGTCCAACCAGAAGGAATTGGCCTTGCAAGATATCAATCGGGTTCGTGCCCGTTCGAAAGCAAAACCAGCCACCTTGGAGGAGTTGGATATAGACTATGTATTGGATGAAAGAGTGCGAGAGTTGTACGGTGAGGAATGGCGGTTGGTCACCCTTCGAAGGGTCGGGAAATTATTGGAACGTACGTTAAAATACAACGACAACCCTATGATTCCAGGTGCAGCGATGAAACCGCATAACGTACTCTGGCCTATTCCACAGGCTCAGATCGATCTGAACATTGATGCACCATTTCCACAAAACCCGAATTATTAGGTAAACCGCGACGATTACTCCGGATCTCCTCTTCATCGGGGGGAGTTCCGGAGTATTTCTTGGCATATGCCCACAAAAAATCCTTAATTTCCCGCTTTAAACCCTAACCAGTTCCTTCATGAATAATTCATTGTTCAAGGTTATATGCTGTTTCCTCGGGATCTTTTTTTATTCCTGTACCCCAAAACCCAGTCTAGAAATAGCCTATTTCCAGGTAGATGTTACCCCCGCCATCGGTAGCCCGGTAGCCTATGTTCCCGCCCGTTCCATAACTGATTCTTTAGACGCCCGTGGTGTGGTACTCTTACCCAAAAACCAAGATGCTATTGTACTCTGTTCGGTCGACTGGTTACTCATTTCCAATCGATCCATGGATGAGTTTAAAAATTACCTGGCTAAAGCTGCTGGGACCACACCCGACCGTGTTAGCATTCACACCCTTCATCAACACGACACGCCCTGGTGCGATGCATCCTCCGAAGAAATATTAGCCCAACAAAACTTGGGAGGCATTCGGTTCGATTTAGAATTTCTAGAAGGTCGAATGAAAGCCACAGCTGCCGCACTCACCGCCGCCCTTAATGACAAGAGACCCGTTACGGCGATCGGCTTTGGAAAAGCGAACGTTGAAAAGGTTGCATCCAACCGTAGAATTCTCGGTGAGGATGGCAAAGTGAAAATAGTTCGGTATAGCAGTTCCAGAGACAGTGCCGCTATCAATGCCCCGGAGGGCGTGATCGACCCGGAGTTAAAAAGCGTCAGTTTTTGGCATGACGATCAAGCATTGGCCGTACTTAATTACTATGCTACTCATCCTCAAAGCTATTACGGTCAGGGTGACGTTAACCCCGAATTCATTGGCTTGGCCCGGAATAGTGTTCACAAAAAGTTGGGTGTGCCTCAGGTCTTTTTCATCGGTGCTGCCGGAAATGTAGCAGCCGGTAAGTACAACAATGGCTCGCCTGAAATGCGGCCGGTCTTGACACAACGTATCGCCGATGCCATGGAAAAAGCATTTTCGGCGACCAAAACCTTTCAACCCACCACACCCTTGCAATGGCGTAGTGAACCCTTAGCTCTACCCCTTGCACCGTATTTAATTGAGGATAGCTTGCGGACCCGCATCGCTGATACCACCTTAAACTTCAACGACCGTTTTACAATAGCAAGACAATTAGCATGGATTGAACGCAACAAGGAGGGTACACCGTTGGCTATCACCGCGTTGCAACTCGGCAATATTTGGTTACTCCATATGCCTGGCGAACCATTTGTAGAATACCAACTTAAAACTCAAGAATTTAAAGGGGAAGATCCGGTGTGCACCGCGGCCTATGGCGACGGTGGCCCTATTTATATTGGCACTTCCGTAGCCTATCAACAAGGTGGTTATGAAGTAGATCCTCGCGTCAATATGACGACCACTGAGGCTGAAAAACCGATGTTGGAAACTATTAGAAAAGTAATTCCCTAACCTGAACCTGAAATAAAAATGAAAATATTCAACATTGCTTTCGTACTGGGTGCTACCCTATTATGCAGTAGCATCTTGTGGAATTGTCGACCCAAGTCCGACTGGGCAATGGCCTACTTCGAAGTAGATGCCACACCGCCATTGGGAAGTCCGGTTGCCTACGCAAAAGCCCGTTCAATAACCGATTCGTTAAAGGCAAAAGGGATCGTCATCACCGGTGCGGGAGCCCCTGTGGTCATCCTTGCGATCGACTGGATTACAATTGCCAACGAAGGGATGCAGGAATTTTCTCAAAAATTGGCAGATGCTGCGGGTACCACCCCCGATCGTGTTACCATCCATGTCCTACATCAACACGATACGCCCCGCTGTGATTTTTCGACGGAAAAATTAATGGCTGATCATGGACTGGGTGGAACTCGTCATGATAATGCTTACCTCAATAGGGTTATGGATGATGCGGTCTTAGCCCTCTCCCAAGCACTAAAAAAAGTAAAACCCGTGACCCAAATCGGATTTGGAGAAGCTCAGGTCGAGAAAGTAGCATCCAATCGTCGAATTCTCGGAGACGATGGCAAGGTAGCTATCGTTCGGTTTAGTAAATCTACGGATCCGAAAGCGCAGGAAGCACCGGAAGGTCTTATCGATCCGTGGTTAAAAAGTGTCAGTTTCTGGTCTGGAAATGAACCCATCGTTACGCTGAGTTATTACGCCACACACCCGCAAAGTTATTACGGAGAAGGTGACGTCACGGCCGAATTCATTGGAATGGCAAGAAAGGCAAGGGAGGAAGCAACGGGAGTACCCCAGCTATTTTTTATTGGGGCGGCAGGAAATGTAGCCGCAGGGAAATACAATGATGGCAGCGTGCCGATGCGAGAGGTCTTAGCCGAACGCATCGAAAAGGCAATGGAGCAAGCCTGGGAAAATACCGAGAAAAAGAAAGTAGAAAAACCCCAATGGCGACATACTTGGGTCCAACTCCCCATTGCAGAACACATGAAAAAAGATTCCCTTTGGACGGTATTGAAAGACAGTGTTCAGGCCACCCCCGATCAACGTTTTAGCGCAGCCCGAAAAATCGCCTGGCTGGACCTACAGGAAAAGGGACGAGGAATCAATATTAGCAGTTTACAACTGGGTTCGACCTGGCTCCTGCATTTACCCTCCGAAATTTTTGTTGAATATCAACTCTATGCGCAAAGTCTTCACCCCGACGGACATGTTTGCACCGCCGGTTACGGCGAAGGTGGACAAGGGTATATCGGAACCGAAATTGCATATACTCAAGGAGGATATGAAGTCCAACCCAGGGTTTCGATGGTGGCTCCCTCCTCAGAGCAGGTCGTAAAAAATGCCATTGAAACCGTGTTGAACCCCTAACAATTGCTCGTACGTGAATAAAGAAAAGATTAAAAATTGCTTTTTGACACTCGGTCTTCTACTATGGATCAGTAGTAATGCCATAGCCCAAAACGCCCTACGAATAGTAGCTTTTGGCAATTCCATCACCGCCGAACGGAAGACCGTTGAAAAAGTTTTCGCCCAGCGTCTCCCCGATCTCCTATTACAACGGAATATCCAAGTTACCTTGATCAACTCCGGTGTAGGCGGTAGTCACACGGGAAGATCGATTGATAATAAATCAACAGCCCGTCTGAAACATGCTCAGGATCGCTTTCAAACCCAGGTTCTGGATCACCATCCCGATCTTGTAATCATTGGGTTCGGGGCAAATGATGCCTATATCGATTCCAAAAAAGAAGGGGATCCATCGCGGATACCGTTGGAAAAGTTTAGTAATAACATGCGTTTTATGATCGAAACCCTGCAAGCTCGAGGTATTAGGGTAATTTTAATGGCAACCAATGGCTATAGACCGGGCAATCAGGATTTTCAACATCGACGATTGCTCGACTATATCCATGAGGCCGAGAAACTGGCAAATACCTATAATACGGGGTTCGTCAATAATCAGCGAACATTTGAACAATATGAAAAAAGTAGCGGGAGGTCGGCCGCCGATTTATTTGAGGATCATTTGCATCCCAACGATGCTGGCCATCAACTGATCGCTGAGTCCCTCGCGCTTGAAATTGAAAATAGTATCCAAAAACGTAAACCAAAAGCGACCCATGCGCTAATTACGAAAGACCAGTACGGTGCCCCCGTAACTATTCCTAAACCCAAGAATTGGAAAAGCTATCGCAAACAAATTCAAGCCAAGATGGAAGCGGTTATGGGTACGCTACCCCGACAAGATTACGGTCGTCCGCAGTTTACCATTTCTGATTCCCTAAGTACCGAAAACTATAAACGATTGACGATTTCCATTGAGGTGGCTCCTTCCGAAAGAGTTAGTGCCTATCTCTACATTCCTAATGATCTTGCCCCTAACGATAAAAGACCGGCTTTATTGGCATTGCACGAAACCGATATGGCCGGGAAAAAAAGTGTAGATGGAGAAGGTTCTTATGAGAAATCCAGGCTGCAATTGGGCTACGGTAAAGAGCTGGCTGAAAGAGGCTATGTCATACTCGCTCCCGATTATCCGAGTTTTGGGGATAGTGCCGACCATGATTTTAAAGCCGACTCCTACGAATCGGGAACGATGAAAGGGATTTTTAACCATCGACGCTGTATCGATCTGCTGGAAAGTTTAGCTTTTGTTAATAAAAACAAAATTGGAGTAATCGGCCATTCACTCGGTGGGCACAATGCCATTTTTCTAGCTGCTTTCGACGATAGAATCAAGGTTACGGTGAGCAGTTGTGGTTGGACCCAACTCGATTATTATGACATAGGCCCCGTTGCTTCTGAGCGTTACGGTGGACGACTCGGCCCCTTCGCTCAAGAAAGGTATATGCCTTTATGGAAAAATTGGAGCTTGGATGGGAGTCAAAAACCCTTTGATTTCCACGAATTAATTTCGGCCATTGCGCCTCGTGCTTTTTTCTCCTCTTCCCCTACCCAAGATGGAAATTTTGATGTGAACGGTGTAAAAGAGGGTATATGGCTAGCCAGTTTAGGATATAAATTCCTAGGAAGCGAAAGCAACCTCCGCGTAGTACATCCGGAGGTTGGGCATGAGTTTCCCGCTGGGATACGAAATGAAGCCTATCTATTTATTGATCAAATACTATTGAAATAAATTTCCGTGACGCCTTTAAAAACGTTCATAGCCCCTTCCCGTCGGTTGTTCATCTGCCTGATAGGTGGAATTCTATTTTTAGGTAAACCTCTAAAATCACAACACCTGGAATATTTGGTGGGGTATGGTGAAGGAGATATCACACCTGAACTTGCGGTAAAAAATTGGATTACCGGAAAGGAATACCCCAAAGTAAATGATCCGCTTTATACCCGTGTAGCGATCTTTAGTGACGGAAAAAACAAGGGGGTTGTGGTGAGCCTGGATCTGGTTGATGCAGGAGAATCCTTAACGGATGAGATTCGTAAGGCTATTGGCCTACGATTAAACATTCCTACCAGCCACATCATGGTGACGGCTACGCATACCCACTCTGCTCCTTGGGCTCCTGTTTACAACCCTGGTTACCGAGGAAAGGAAAATGATACCTGGTGGGCTATCCGGTATATGCCCGCACAGAACGACTACCCGCCTTTCAAAAACTGGATGCAAAAGCTTCTGGACGCAGTTATCAAAGCAGCCGTAACAGCAGATTCCAACCTAAAGCCGGCTACCCTTTGGATCGGGAAGGCAGATATTGCCGCTTATGCGAATAATCGAAGACCCGTAAAGCCGCAATGGGGCGTAGCTGCCAACTATGCTCCCAAAGGTTATACCTTCCGACATGAGGCTTATCAACCGGAGATCCTCCTCGACGGTGCCAATTATGGTCCCCTCGACCGTACCATGAGTCTCCTTTCATTCCGGGACGTTGCGGGTAAAAATATCCTGTCTCTTTTCCATATGTCCGTTCATTCCGTAGCCATTTATCCCTATTCAGAGGAAATTTCGGCGGATTGGCCGGGAGAAGCCATTAGGCAGATAAAATCTACTTTAGGTAGCCCGGTAATGTTTTTACAAGGAACTGCAGGCGATATTAACCCCTGGCGAAGAGGTAGGGAGGCTGTTAACGAAATGGGGCGTGGCGTAGCGCAGCGAGCCAAGGGGGCTTTCGACTGGAGTGTAAAGCTTGTGACCGATTCCTTAATCGTTAAAAGAGCAGTGACAGGATTACCTCTCGACGCTAAGGGAAAGGAACGCACCGGTCTTGATATTGTTCAGGCGGAAGTCCAAGTAATGACCATCGGCCCCCTAGCCCTGGTTACCCTACCTGGGGAACCCTTGACCGACCTGGGTAGCGTCATACGGTCCCGCTCGCCCTATCCCCATACCCTGGTTCTGGGTTATTCGAATGGCAATGGAGTTCATTATGTAGGTATGCCAGGGGAAAAAAGTAAAGGGGGTTACGAGATGGAAGCAGGCACCGTGGGTACCGACGAAGCAGGTCTGATTCTGGTAGAGGCAGCCGTGCGACTTTTAAACGAGACTTTTAAGGATTCAAAAAAATAAGCGTGATGCGTTTACGAGAGCCTTACAAATTCTTAATGGTAACCAGGTGGTGTATTGGCTTACTGTTATATGGGTCAACATCCCTGATGGCTCAGACCGGCATCATGAGCTATACCCTACCCAATGGAAAAGTAAAAACAGTAAAAAACGCTAAAGATTGGTCCAAAAAAAGAGCCCAGATTCTGGAAGGTATGCAGCAAGTAATGGGTCCTTTTCAGGATACCCGTAATCTCTCTGCACCGAATGCCATTTTTCTGGATTCGGTTGAATTTTCTGGGTTTATACGCTATAGGATACACCTGCAATCCTATCCCGGTGAGGTGGTTCCCATCTTATTATACATTCCTAAAAACACTGCTCCTGATAAAAGACATGCCGCTATGCTCGCTCTGCACGGTACAGGTGCAAAAGGTAAATTTTTGACGGATAGTTCGGAAGCCGGTCCCAATCGAGCGACAGCAACGGAGCTGGCACACCGAGGATATGTTGTCATTGCACCCGACTATCCCAGTTTTGGGGAGTTGCGCAACCATGACTTTGCCCAGGATCGGTTCGAATCGGGAACCATGCAAGCCATCTTCAACCATGTCCGTTGTATCGATTATTTGATTTCTAGAAAGGATGTCGATGCGGATCGGATTGGGGTGATAGGGCATTCCCTCGGAGGCCATAATGCAATGTTTCTGGGCGCTTTTG
>JBAYRB010000107.1:0-7631 GCA_041676905.1 Spirosomataceae bacterium | reverse complement strand
TTACTACCTTTGAGCCATGAAAACTTATTGGCGCTTACTTTCTTTTGCTCGGCCTCTGAGAAAGTTCGTAATACCGTTTATATGTACCTCCTTACTGGCTAGTATTTTCGGTATACTAAATTTTACGTTACTGATTCCCCTGCTTAAAGTATTGTTTAAACAGGGAGAGCCCGCTGCTTTTGTTTCTGAGGTGCCCCCAACACCACGCTTGAGTGTCGATTATTTCATCGAATTTTTCAATTTCCATTTTGATAAAATCTTAACCCAACAAGGAGAATGGGGGGCACTGAAGTTTGTTTGTGCCATCATTATTGCCTCTGTATTGTTATCCAATGTATTTCGCTATCTAACTGCTCGCCAAATTGAAAGGTTTAAAGTCAACATGGTGGGCAAATTACGTCAAGCGGTTTTTGACAATGCCATCCAACTGCATTTAGGATTTTTCTCATCGGAACGGAAAGGGAATCTTATTTCCCGGGTCGTAACCGATGTGCAGGAAGTGGAAAACTCTGTAGCAAATTCGTTCTCCGCCGCTTTTAAAGAGCTGTTCACACTCGTCAGCTTTCTTTACGTTCTCTTTAAAATTTCGGTTACACTTTCCCTATTTTCTTTTCTGGTCATCCCGATATCCGGAGCATTTATTGCCGTTATCGTCCGGAAAATGCGTAAAGAAGCCCGTGATGGTCAAAACCGCCTGAGTGGATTGATTAGTCTGATGGACGAAGTATTTGGGGGTATGAGGGTCGTCAAAGGATTTAACGCCGAAGGATACATCCGGAAAAAATTTCAGTTAGAAAACCAAGGATATCAACAATCCATTAAATCAATGGCCTACAAAAGGGAGATGTCGGCGCCGTTCTCGGAATTCATGGGGGTTACGGTCGTTGCCCTCATTCTTCTTTTTGGTGGTCAAATGGTACTATCGGGCGAATCGGACCTATCGGCTGAAGAGTTTATCACCTATATCGCTATCTTTTCCCAAGTGATGCGGCCGGCCAAAGAAATCGCCAATGCCTTCAGCAATACGCAAAGAGGTATTGCTGCCGGTGAACGTGTTCTGCAATTACTCGATGCTGAAAATGTCATAAAAGAAAAGAGTAACGCTCTTCACATCGACAAATTCGAGAAAAGCATCGATGTTAAAAAGGTCAGCTTCTCCTATGACGACAATACGCGGGTATTACATGATATCGATTTTCGGCTGGAGCGAGGTAAAACCATTGCCTTAGTAGGCTCTTCTGGGGGAGGTAAATCGACCATTGCTGATCTAATTCCTCGCTTTTATGACCCTACGGAAGGGCAAATTACGATTGATGGGCTCGATCTGCGCGATTTGTCGGTGGCTTCACTTCGCCAACTCATGGGGATTGTAACGCAGGAATCCATCCTTTTCAACGATACCATTTTCAATAATATAGCGTTTGGAACTCAAGCGACAGAAAAAGAGGTACGACAGGCTGCAGAAATAGCTAATGCCCATCTTTTTATCTCGCAGCAACCCCAAGGATACCAAACCGTAATCGGGGAACGAGGAACCAAACTTTCGGGTGGCCAACGCCAACGCATTAGCATTGCAAGGGCTATCTTGAAAAATCCCCCCCTATTAATATTGGATGAAGCGACCTCAGCACTAGACACTGAATCTGAAAAACTGGTTCAAGATGCACTCACCCGGCTCATGGCCAATCGCACCGTGCTGGTAATTGCACACCGCTTAAGTACCATCCAACATGCTGACGAAATTTTGGTCATTGACCGAGGGCGTATTATTGAAAGGGGTACCCATGCCGAATTGCTAGAAAACCCTGATGGATTTTACCGAAAACTAACTTTATTGCAAGGGCTTTAACCAAACTGAATCGGCTAAATTAAGCCAAACCATATTCTTTAATCGTCAGAAAAGGGTTAAACTTCTGCTATTCCTGACAGATAGTTCTACGCGAAACCATAAATTTACAAGACCGAAATCAAGCACATTTGGTATTAATCACTGTTTAGTCCTAACTTGTGCCCCAAAGGAATTCCCCCAAAATCGATCAATAGGATGGGGGTAACATTAAGTTTAAGCAGTGCATCGGGTGCATTTGGTTACCCTAAAAAATTCAAATCATATATCCACCATGCGTAAGGAATTTTCCCTCGCCATAGAGAAGTTAGCCACCGAGGATGAATCGATCCTATTCATCACGGGAGACTTGGGTTACAATGCTTTGGAAAATTTGCAATCGTCGCTAGGCGGACGATTTATCAATGCGGGGGTAGCCGAACAAAATATGATTGGGGTGGCAGCAGGCTTTGCCTACAAGGGTTATAAAGTATTTTGTTATAGCATTGCCCCCTTTATTGTTTACCGATGTTTAGAGCAATTCAGAAACGATGTAGGCTTTCATAAGTTACCCGTTTTTCTAGTGGGTAATGGGGGTGGTTACGGCTATGGTATAATGGGTAGTACGCATCATGCGCTGGAAGATCTCGCTTGCCTGAGTAGCTTACAAAATGTAAAAGCTTGGGTACCCTCATTTTCCGATGAAATTGATCCTTATGTTAAAGAAATAATTGAAGTCGGTGGACCGGCTTATTTACGCTTAGGTGCAGGAAAGGCCACACCGGAAGGAACGCGTAGAAGTGGTGATTTTAAAATTATAAAAACATCCGAACATGCCGAAGTCACCATTTTTGCCCTCGGTCCAATTGCGAATAATGTATTGGAGGCGATTCAGAAAACAAATGTTCCGATCAACCTCCTAACGGTCGTCTCATTTCCTTTTACCTTGAACGAAGAAGTCATCCAAATTATCCAACGGGCTCCCCGCATTCTCATTGCGGAAGAACACGTTTCCATAGGCGGTTTAGGACAACAATTATCCCTTCAATTGTTGGAGCGGGACTTAAAAATCGAACGTTTCCAAAGTATCCGTGCTAAAGGTTACCCCAACGGCCTGTATGGAAGTCAGCGTTATCACCAACAATTGTCAGGACTTGATGCTGACCACCTAGCCCGGCAGATTAATCTATTGGCGGGTCAACATGCGTAAACGATCTCTTTTCATTCTGGTTTTAATTGCCATTCTATTACCCGTAGCGGTGTACCTCCGGGTGTGGGATTATTATGCCGTGAATATTGCCAAATGGGATGATCATGTACTCAAGAAAACCTTGCTTGATGCGATCAATGCCCATGGCTGGACCGACTACATAAGCATTCTTAGCGTTCAACACAATGAGCACCGCATTTTCCTTACCCGGCTTGTCGCCCTTTTGGATTTCTCCTACTTCGGGCAACTGAATTACAAACACCTCATGTTTGTGGGTAACCTCATGTTGCTACTCGTCATCGTGTTGTGGTGGAGGCTATTGAAACACAATGGTAAGACATTATATGCCTTATTGCCGGTTGCCCTTCTATGGCCTTCTCTGGCGCATTGGGAAAACATGTATTGGGGGATGGCATCTATTCAGAATTTCGGTGTCGTGACCCTGGTATTAGTAACCCTTTATTGGTGTTTGAAAAACGCATGGGGGTACGTTGTATTGGGACTACTTGCGGGTGCTTTGGCCGCATTTTCCAGTGGGAACGGATTAATAGCCTTACCTCTAGCCGCCTTTTTACTTTTCTTAACCCGTAATTACAAGAGAGGAATAGGGGTCGCCATAACTGCCGCCCTGGTAATTGCCATGTATTTTATCCCCTATGTCAAACCGGATTACAACCCCGAAGTCGATGCCAGTGCATGGCAAATAATCAAAGGTTTTATGGCCTTTTTAGGGTCCTTTGCCGAAGTTTCGCCTATTAAAGGACGGCAGGATATTTCCGTAGCTTTTGGGTTCATCCTTTTTTTAGTCAGCATTTCAATCATCACCACATCCGTATTCCGATTAATTCGAAATCAGTACACAGCTGATATCGATCGTTTAACGGATGCGTTTTGCCTTGGGACCTTGTTGTTTGTTTTAGCAACTGCAATCATCGTCGTCTGGAGCCGGGCTGGATTTGGCGTTGAAGTATTATTGACGAGTCGGTATAAGGTCTATTCCTTTTTAATCCTCATTACGGCTTATCTATTCATTGTAATACCTATCCGAGGGAGTTTTTACAACCCTTATGTCTCAGGCATTGCCGTATTGTGTTTGATCTTCAATATTTTTTCTTATCACTATTTCCTTGTCGATGCCTACAATTTGAGAAAATTCATGATTACTTCGTATTTCAATCAGGTGTATGATAACAAGGACTTGAACCCCTTTACCTCCGACACAACGGTTGTTTCCGGATTAGTGGCGAAACCATCCCTTTTCTATGAGCGTTGGTTACCTTTAGTGCATCAACTGTCGTCCGAAAAAGCAGCCGGTAACCTGCCCAGTGTGGAAACCCTCCGTGCAGAAACACAGGTAGCAACCACTGAAAATGAAGTTATAGTTCGTAATTCCACCTATAGGAGTCAACGACTTCAAGATAGTGGCGTATATTTGCTCTTGAGTGGTGACGAACGCTACTACTTGCTACCCACCTACCGAAATCGAAACCAAAGTCGAAAACAATTGTTTTTCCATCAACAATACTTTAGTCCGGGTTTTCATTCCGAACATTCCTACGACGTTTTAGAGATTAAACCTGGAAAATATGCTTACGGCTTAGTACTTCAGAAAGGTGATAGCACTGGATTGATAATGTACCCCGACACGTTGATTGTCCCAGAATATACCCGATCTCCACGAATTGAAACCAACTGGTAACTGTCGTGAGCGACCGACATTGCTCCAAACCTATTTATGAACGCTAGTGTATTAGACAAACAAAAAACGAGTAGCTATCTTATCCAGTTGGACGGCCTGCGTTTCATCGCCATAGCACTGGTATTGGTCGATCACTTTACGGCTGCGATCAACAAAATCCCCATGGGACCGTTAGGGGTAAATCTTTTTTTTGTGCTTAGCGGTTTTCTTATCACCCGGATTCTTATTAACAGCCGAGAGAAATTCAAGAATAACCCCCAAGGGTTCAAAGGCTATTTCAGGCGATTTTTCATACGCAGAAGTCTGAGGATTTTCCCAGTTTATTATCTCTGTATATTTCTATTATTCGTCTTTAACGTTCCGCCAGTTCGCGAAAAACTACCCTGGTTCCTTACCTATACTTCCAACATTTACATGGCGATCAACCAAACCTGGATGGGGGTGGTCGATCATTTTTGGTCCTTATCTGTGGAGGAGCAATTCTATATTTTGTTTCCTCTGGTCATCTTTTTTACGCCCAAGCGATGGTTTGTTACGGTGTTTATCAGCATGCTGATAATTAGCCTCTTATTTCGGGCATACTTCTTTTTCGCCGGTTATAGCTGGATCGTCAATTATGTGTCGATGCCGGCTTGTTTGGATTCATTTGGACTGGGGGCACTCATGGCTTGGTTGCTCCTTTTTAGGCCTCATTTATATTCCCGTATCTTCCGAAACAGCATAGGTGTAATCGCGGGACTACTCCTGTGGATTGTTGTAGTTTATTGGTCAAAAAGTTTTGATCAACCCAAGAATTTTGCGACGGATGTCGTTGAAAGACTCGCTGGCTCCATTTTTTGCTTTTTCCTAATTGGAAAAGGGGTGCTGGGTTATCAGGGATGGATGAAACTGTTTTTGGAAAACCGGGTAGTTCTCTATTTAGGGAAAATCAGTTATGGTCTTTATGCCTACCACAATTTGGTCTATAATCACTACCATAGCCCTCCTACACACCCCACCTTACGTGTCTTACGCAAGATTGAAACCTATCTGCCCGCCATGGCCAATAACCTGCTTCTTGAGTCACTGTATTTCTTTACCATTACGGTAGCCGTAGCTTCCTTGTCGTGGTATATTATGGAGAAACCGATCAATGCTTTGAAAGATAAATGGACCTAATACTCAAAGGATACGTAAAGCATTGGCAAATCAGGATATTCTGTGTATTTTTGACCGCTGAAAAAATATACTAATTTCTCCCTTTCATGTCTTTTTTTTTAAGTATCGTAATGCCTGCTTACAACGAAGAGGAATGCATAGAGCAGGTGGTTGAGAGTTGGACTAACTTCTTAAAGCAAAAATTCCCTGGTGAAAAGACAACCTTAATCGTGATCAACGACGGTTCAAAAGACAAAACCGGAGAAATCCTCGATAAGATCAAAGTAAATAACAGTCATCTGACCGTGGTGCACCAAAAAAATGGCGGACATGGTAATGCTGTGGTTAACGGATATAAAAAAGCACTCGAACTAGGTTCTGAATACGTTTTTCAAACCGATAGCGACGATCAATTTGTCACCGACGATTTCGACAAATTGTGGCAGAAACGTCATCAATCTGAATTTATTTTGGGATACCGGGAGGTTCGCCATGACGCTAAAGTCCGATTGTTTATCACCCGCTTTCTGCGAAGCACCATTTCAATGGTCTATGGCACCTTTATCTTGGATAGTAATATTCCCTTTCGCTTGATCAAAGGTTCATTTTTGAAAAAATTGATGGATCAATTACCCGATCCCGCCCCTTTTGCTCCCAATATATTTCTGGCTATCATGGCGAAAAAATCAGGTCAGGAATTATTTGATATCCCTATTACTCACCGGGAACGCGTTTCAGGAACCGTGTCAATCGTAAAATGGAACCTTTGGAAGGTATGCATCCGTAGTTTTAAAGAGCTACTGAATTTCAGGCTGGAACTCAACAACAAAATCAGAGCCATAAAAGCAGCCTAACCAAGTCCCTAGACAGGTGGTTAGATGGTTATTTGATGGTCAGAATGCGTTCAATTTTTAGCCCCTAAGCATGTGTCCTTCATAAAACGCTATCTCTTCCTCATATTCACGCTTTTAGCGGCATTTTTGGTGTACCGATGGTTCGCCCATAAGCCCTCTGAAGTGTGGAGATATATTCCAAATTCGGCCTCAGTAGTCGTATCTTCAGACTTATTGCAGGAGAACCCAGAAACCGATTCCCTCTCCAACCAGTATCTAGATCTCCCCTTTGTGCACCAAGCAAAGGGTACACTGACGTTGATGAAATGGTTCAACGAAGATCCTGATCAGATTTATACCTTCTTGAAAGGGAAGACAATCACCTATGCTTTTTATCCTTTAACGGGAGGCAAAATGGGCATAGTCATGTACCTTCCGGTCCAAAATGCAATTGAAAAAAAATGGCTCGAAAATCCCAAAAACAGCTCTTTGAGGGTAAGCACGCATAATTTTCAAGGCCACTATATTACCGATATATCCAATGAGAAATCGGAAAACTTGTTCTCCTATTTGTTGAAAAACAATTACTTAATTATTAGTCAATACGGGGTTTTAATCGAAGATGCTATTCGGTTTGCCGAATCAGGAAAATCAAAAAACCTCGCAGATAACTATGAAATCATAGCCGAAGGAGAGAAAGGATTATCCCTATTTTTCCACGGAAAAGCCGGGAGAAATTTTGTTTTCCAATCACCCTTAAATGCCAATGTCCGAGGCTTTCTCGACCTTCTACCCGAACCTATCAACTTCAAGCTGGAATCTCGCAGTTCCGCAACGCAAATTTCGCTGTTATCGGACGAAACCAAAGTCAAAGACGAAACCTACCCTACCTTAGTGGGCAACAATGAAGGTACGCTTTTCGAGGCT
>JBAYRB010000106.1:0-7631 GCA_041676905.1 Spirosomataceae bacterium | reverse complement strand
GATTCAGGATGCTTTTCGGATCAAATTTTTCCATTCGTACAAGTTTGCCGTTTACTCACTTTAAATAACAGCAATTAGTGAACTACGGTTGCAAAGTTAATGGGCTTTCCTAGCAGACTAAGGAATTCGATAAGAATAACCCTTGTTTTAATGAAGAGCAAAGTAAGTTGAAAATCATTCGAGTACCCATGTTGGATTTCAATGAACTTCGATATTTTATACAACAAGGTAAAAGAATCAACGCTGAATTGAGTTAATTGCACACACCAAAGACGTATAACCAAAATCTTCTATGAACTATTTCGACTTCAAAGAAATCGTATCGGTTACACTCATCTTATTCTCCGTTATCGATGTAATTGGAAGCGTACCGATCATTGTCAATCTTCGCAAACAGGTAGGTCATATTCAATCCGGAAAAGCGACCCTGGTTGCCGGGGGCATTATGTTTGCTTTTTTATTTTTAGGCGAACAACTGCTAGGTCTCTTTGGCGTGGATATTTCTTCCTTTGCCGTAGCCGGTGGAATTATCCTGTTTCTAATTGGTATGGAAATGGTGTTGGGACGAAATATTTTCAAACAAGAGAACTTGCACCCTTCATCCGCATCGATCGTCCCGATCGCCTTTCCCTTGATTGCAGGAGCGGGGACCATAACCACATTGATTTCCCTGCGTGCAGCCTACGAACTACCGAACCTCGTGGTGGGTGTATCGGTGAACCTCGCTTTTATTTATGTCGTACTTAAATCATCAGGATATATCGAAAAGAAATTGGGGGTGAGCGGGTTAGATGTAATGAGAAAGGTTTTCGGTATCATCTTGTTAGCAATATCGATTAAGCTAATCAAGGACAATTTCTTTTTACCTCAACATTATTAATTGGGACCCCTATATTTGCAAATCATCAAATTTTGATATTACGTAAATATGGAGCAATTAGACAGCCTGAATCAGGTAGCCGAATTTCATCGAACCTTCAAACACCCGATCTTACCCGAACCGACGGTACCTTCAAAAGACCGTTGCAAACTACGTATAGCCCTCTTAGCCGAAGAATTGAAAGAATTACAAGAGGCTATTGAAGACAACGATATCGTCGAGATAGCGGATGCGCTATGCGATTTGCAATACGTATTATCGGGAGCCGTGTTGGAGTTTGGTTTAGGTGAAAAGTTCAGACAGCTTTTTGATGAAGTGCAGCGCTCCAATATGTCAAAAGCTTGTAAAACGGTGGAGGAAGCCGAAGCCACTGTAAAACATTATGAAGCCAAGGGAACCCCTTGTTATTATAAGGAAGACCAAGGGAAGTATTTGGTATACAGAAAAGGTGATAACAAGACGCTAAAAAATATCTATTACTCACCAGCCGACTTGAAATCGATTCTGCAATCTTGATACCTAATGTTTGGAGCGAAGAAGATATGCAAGAAACTGTTCTCGACCGATTTTTACGCTATGTAAGAATTGATACACAGTCCGACCCTTCTTCAAATTCCTTTCCCAGTACGGAAAAGCAGAAAGAACTGGGTCGTGTATTGGTGGAAGAACTTCAGGCTTTGGGAATCCAGGATGCTCATTTAGATACATTCGGATATGTTTATGCTACGGTTCCGTCCACGTCCGATAAGGAGGAGGTGCCGGTTATCTGTTTTTGTGCCCATATGGACACATCACCAGACGTAAGCGGTGCGGGTGTTAAACCCCTGGTTCATACCAATTATCAAGGCGAGGACCTGGTTTTACCCGATGACCCGTCGGTAGTCATTCGGATGTCGGAACACCCTGATCTCAAAGATCAAATTGGTAACGACTTGGTCACGGCAAGTGGGACAACCTTATTAGGAGCAGACAATAAAGCAGGCGTGGCTGAAATTATGACGGCGGTAGCTTACTGGCAAGCTCATCCGGAACTAAAACACGGCACAATAAAGATTTTGTTTACTCCCGATGAAGAAGTAGGGAGGGGAACGGAAAAGGTCGACTTGAAGAAACTTGCTGCCGATTTTGCCTATACCGTTGACGGCGAATCGCTGGGAACCCTAGAGGATGAGACATTTTCCGCGGATGCCGTCACCGTCCATATCTCAGGAGTTAGTACCCACCCGGGTTTTGCTTTTGGGAAAATGGAAAATGCAATTAAAATCGCTGCTGATGTTATCAGTGCATTACCCCGCAAAACGATGAGCCCCGAAACCACCCGCGATCGAGAAGGGTTTATACATCCGGTAAAGGTTGATGGCACTCAGGAAGGAGCGTTACTCGAATTTATCGTAAGGGATTTTACCGAAGAAGGATTGAGGAAACTGGAAGAAACGCTTTTGCATACCGTACAAACAGTATTGAAAGATTACCCGGGATCGTCGTTTCAATTTGAGGTAAGGGAGCAATATCGTAACATGGGCGTAGTGCTTAGGGAACACCCCCAAGTAGTGGAGTACGCATTAAAAGCTATGAAAGAGGTAGGTTTAAACCCTGTTAAAAGAAGTATTCGTGGAGGAACCGACGGATCCCGATTGTCATTCATGGGATTACCCTGCCCCAATATTTTTGCCGGCGAACATGCTTTCCATAGCAAACAAGAATGGGTTTCTGTGCAGGATATGGAAAAAGCTGTTCAGGTCATCGTAAAAATCGGTGAAATATGGGAAGCAGAAGCCTAAGTAAGGCTGGGGAGATAGAAGAACAAAACATTGGCAGGAAATCAATATTTTCGATTCAAGGAATTTACAGTTCATCAAGAACTTTCAGCGATGAAAGTCTGCACCGATGCCTGTATATTCGGCGCGTGGACTGACGTAGCTGGCGCAGAAAGAGTTCTAGATATAGGGACGGGAACGGGGTTGTTGTCGCTCATGGCAGCCCAACGAAATCCAAATGCTATCGTCGATGGTGTCGAAATTGATGAGGATGCCTATCGGCAAACCCAAGCCAATTTTCAGAATAGTCCTTTTCACGAACGTCTCCAGGTGTTTCATCAGGCGATCCAAAACTTTTCACCCCCTAATCCGTACGATTGCATCATCTGTAATCCGCCGTTTTATCAAAACGACTTAAAATCCCCGGATCATAAAACCAACAAAGCACATCACGCCGAAACGTTGAATTTGAAAGAACTGTTTGAAGCCGTCGATCGTATGTTAGTTCAGGGCGGACAGTTCCATCTTCTATTGCCCCCCGTCCAAAGTCAGGTGAGCGATCAATTTGCGTTATCGTCGAAATTCACGTTGATGCAGGAGACTCATTTGACCCATAAACCCGGTTATCCTCCCATTCGCCGAATGACTCGATGGAAAAAATTCGGTTTTGGACAAAAACCAAGCGGACCCATCGCCTCCGACGACTTGTACATATACCAAATAAACGGGAAAGAATACCATCCACGTTTTAAAGCGTATCTAAAAGCATTTTATCTGAGTTTTTAACCGATAAAATTGCGACCTTTGTCCCCAAATTGAAATAAGCCCTATGGCTGAATCGAATATTCAGATATCCGTTATCATCCCTCTTTTCAATGAGGAAGAGTCGTTGAAGGAGTTACATGATTGGATTGTATCCGTAATGGATGCAAATCAATACCGCTATGAAATACTTTTCATTGACGACGGTAGTACGGATAATTCCTGGGGTGTCATTCGTGACCTCGCCGCTGGCAATCCTAATGCAAAGGGGATTCGTTTTGTGCGGAATTACGGAAAAACAGCCGCTTTGCAAACAGGTTTTCAAGCGGCGAAAGGAGAGGTAGTCATTACCATGGATGCCGACCTTCAGGACAGTCCTGATGAGATACCGGCACTTTACGAGATGATCCAATCGGGTGCGTACGATTTGGTGTCGGGCTGGAAAAAGAAAAGGTATGACCCCTTGTCAAAAACCATACCTACGAAGCTTTACAATGCGGTAACTCGGACAATTTCGGGCATTAACCTGCATGACTTCAATTGCGGTCTGAAAGCCTACCGACAAAAGGTAGCGAAAAGTGTTACGATCTACGGAGAAATGCACCGTTATATCCCCGTGATTGCCAAGTGGAATGGGTACGGACGAATAGGAGAGAAAGTTGTCGAGCACCGTCCGCGAAAGTATGGGCATACGAAATTTGGATTGGAAAGGTTCTTGTTCGGGTTCTTAGATCTGCTTTCCATTGCTTTTGTAAATAAGTTTGGGCGTAGACCCATGCACCTCTTCGGGGGAATAGGTACTTTGATGTTTCTTCTAGGTAGTATAATGACCACTTGGGTAATTGGCGAGAAGCTATATAATCTTTACAACGGACTTAAATATAGAGATGCGACTGATAATCCCTTGTTTTTTCTATCACTTTTAGCAATCACCGTAGGCACACAAATGTTTTTAGCAGGGTTTCTCGGGGAGTTATTGGTCAAACACTCGATTTCAAAAACCAGCGAATACGCCATTGCAGAAACCACACCCGAATATTAATCGACGGTTTACGAATAACTGAAATTTCCGGACGGGCCCCTCGTTGGGACGGTCTTAATTGAAAGAATTGAAAATAATTTAAACTACACATGAACGCTAACGTACACAAAGCACACCCATGGCATGGAGTCCCCATAGGGGAAATGGCACCTAATATTGTCACTGCTTTTATTGAAATTGTTCCCTCCGACACCGTTAAATACGAGATTGATAAAAATACCGGTTATTTAAAAATCGACCGCCCTCAAAAGTATTCGAACATTGTCCCTGCCCTCTACGGTTTCATACCTAAAACCTATTGCGGTCAAGAAATTGCCGAGCTGGCTAAAAGGAAGTCGGGGAAGGATATTGTCGCTGGTGACGGAGACCCCCTGGATATATTGGTATTATGTGAAAAAATCATTCCCCACGGAGACCTGCTTTGCGACGCCCGGCCCATTGGAGGTATTCGCCTGATCGACGGTGGGGAAGCAGACGATAAAATTATTGCTGTTCTAAAAGGTGATGTCGTCTTTGGAGTTTATACCGACCTGGAAGAAGTACCAGGTGATGTCATCGAGCGTTTGAAGCACTATTTCCTTACCTATAAAAACCTTCCCGGGGAAGAAGCAAAGATTCAAATTACGAATGTTTACGGACGTGAAGAGGCCTTGGAAGTGATCCGCACTGCCGTGGAAGACTATAAACAAACTTTTTATTGAAAAGAGCAAGATCCGGCTTAAAAGAGCCGGATCGCTTTTTCTAATGTTGTAATACTTTTTAACATTGTTAGGATACTGCTTTTAGCCCGATCACGGAGGCGATTAAGGTGACTATGAAAAAGAGTCGCCAAAAATCAGCAGGGTCTTTAAAAAATAGAATCCCCATTAAGGCGGTCCCCACAGCCCCGATACCGGTCCAAACAGCATAGGCCGTCCCAATCGGCAAGGTCTGTGTCGCTTTGATCAGCAGGAGCATACTGATGGTTAAGCAAACTACAAAACCACCGTACCACCACCAGGCTTCTACACCACTTGCTTCTTTGGCTTTGCCTAAACAGGATGCAAATCCGACTTCGAATAGACCGGCAATAATTAAGATGATCCAGTTCATAGATTGTGTTTTAAGACGCCACCCACGGGTCATAGTTACTTAATTTTTAAGCTCAGCACTTTTTTTTACTGAGTCGTAAAACTACGTTATTTTCTTTTCGATGTCGGGTTTTCTAATTCCTTGTATTTATCCGACCCTGGAATGATCCTTCCCAAAACATTCCATACTACTTATTTCGGTGGTAGGTAAGAAGTTCTGTCCCGATGAACATTAGAGACAAACGGAAAACTGCTTTTCGCTTTAAAGAATACGTATGGTCAATGTATAATTGCCATCTACTACGGGGATCTACTCCTGACAAGAAATTTTTCTCGAGCGCATAGATCTAGCCTACTGAAATTCGAAATGAAGGCACATCTTTAATCGAGTAATAAAACTAACTAAGTTGAAATAGCAACAGCACTGGTAACGAAATGCGGAATTCCGGGAGACAGGTCGATTTTTTCGTTAGTATAATTGGCAAAAAGATGAATTTGAATCTACAGAAACCCATATTTAATAACAATTTAGCTTACCTCCCTCGAATAAATGCGTAGAAAATATTTACTTCATTGGCTACCTATCGTCTTCATCGTCAGCGTCGTACAATCCTCTTATGGGCAGAAAAAAGGAGCCTTTCATAAAGACAATCTTGTGGCCTGGTGCATTGTTCCTTTCGATGCAATGAAACGAAGTCCGGAGGAAAGAGCTGCTATGTTGAAGGAAATAGGTATTACTCGCTTGGCCTATGATTGGCGCGAAGAGCATATTCCCACTTTTGATGCCGAGTATCGTGCCTTATCCAATCAAGGGATAAAGTTGGAGGCATTTTGGCTAACGGCCAGTCGGAATGCTGCCAATAATACGCATGTAAAGACCGTTTTTGATTTTCTCCAGCGCAATCAGGTCAAGACTCAGATTTGGTTATTAATGTTTGAATGGAAGGGATTTGACGAATTATCTCAAGCGGAAAAGGTAGCTCAAATGGCCGAAGAAATTCGCTATATTGCCCAAAAAGCCGATGCTTTGGGTTGCCAAGTCGCTCTTTATAATCATGGAGGATGGTTTGGTGAACCCGAAAACCAGTTGGAAATAATTCGTCATTTGGGTTTAAAAAACGTCGGTATCGTTTATAATTTCCACCATGCTCGATCACATCACCACCGTTTTAAGACGTTTTACCCCCAAATTCAACCTTATCTTTTATGTTTGAATATAGCCGGACTTAAAGAGGGGGAAGTCAATCGCTTTTTTCGCACGGGTCAGGGGAATGTGGAGCAGGAAATGATTCGACAGGTCTGGAAAAGTGGATATAAGGGACCTATTGGCATTATTCACCACGACGAAAACACGGATGCGAAAAAGGGGCTCTTGGAAGAAATTGAAGGCCTTAAGCGAGTGTTATTTGAAATAGGAAACAAAAAGGCACTACGTAGTTATTGGCCACAAACTAATTGAAAAAAAATTACGATGAAATACCAATTATCGAACATATACCTACGGTGTACAGCCCTATTAATGACGCTAGGGGCCCTCTCATTTTCGGGATTTGCGCAGAATTACGAAGAGTCGAAAGCTGGAAACTTTGTTTTGCCGGATCCACTTCGTACTGAAAGCGGTAAAAAGATAACCAACGCGCGGGAATGGGAAGAGCTTCGTCGAGATGAACTACTTCATTTATTCGGTGAACATGTTTATGGAAAAACACCTGCGTCGTTTGAACGAATATTTTTTCAATTGAAAAGTGAAAATAAGCTGGCTATGGGGGGAAAGGCACATTTGAAAGAAGTGATCATTACCGTAGGGAACCATGGTCAGGAGGCTACGATCAATCTTGTATTGTTTACACCAACCGGTGTTTCGCAAAAAGTGCCTGTTTTTTTGTTAATCAACAATCGTTCTGCACGAAATACAGCCCCCGAACGGGATACCCTTAGCGGGTTTTGGCCAGCTGAAGAAGTGATTAGCGCAGGCTATGGCATCGCAGCCTTTCAAGTGAATGATGCTGCTCCCGACAATAATGTTAGCTACCGTGAGGGTATTCTAAAATTATTCCCAGAATTACAAAACGCTCCGAATGGGATGAAAGCGATTGGCGCTTGGGCGTGGGCAGCTAGTC
>JBAYRB010000105.1:0-7667 GCA_041676905.1 Spirosomataceae bacterium | reverse complement strand
GTGCCCGGAAAAAGTGCTCAAACAGTTGTCTGGGAGTTCCTTTATACGTTGCCCACTGTAAATCTCCGGCAGTAGTTTGATCGCTTCCGGTGAAATACAAGATCGTTTGGCCCCGATAATAACATAATTCCACATCGGACGCATTGCTCTCAGGAACTCCCGGATCAAGCAGGGGAATATTTCGGATAGATGGATCGAAAGTAATAAACGGCCGGTCTTCGGGTGCGTCTTCCCAATGAATAAGATCTTTCGATCGTGTTATACGGGTCTCATAGCCCCCTCGCAGCGCTTCGAGATAGAGGGTATAATAGTAGTTACCCTCATAGTACAAAGCCGGCCCACCAACATACTTGTCCGTTCCGTAGAGCGCGCCGGGAATATCCTTCCAGACTTTCAGGTCATTGGACTCCATATAGCGGAAGGTGAAAGGCTTCCATCTGGGATCGTTCGTTTCGTAAAGAAGAACAAACTTGTCCTTTCCTCTGCAGACCGCTGTATTATAGAAAAACTCATTTTCCGACGCCTTTAGTACAGTAACTGGTTCCGTCCATGTTTTAAGGTCAGTCGAACTTGTCATCGAAATCTCAGTGATGTTCCTCCACGGTTTACCCTCTCCGTAATTGCCAGCAAAGATGTAAACCGTACCATTCCAGGAGAGCACTGTTCCAAAGGCATGGTTCTTGAGCGCCACACTCACAATCTCGTTCTTCGCGACATCTCTAATGCGCACTTCATCTTCGTGAAAATAATCACCGGGCTTTGCGCCGTCTACATCCCAGAAGCGTTGGTTGTTTTCCAAGACATACAACCGTCCATCAAAAACAAAAGGGGACGCTTCAACCACCGGCGACCCCAGTCGCCCTTGTTTCACAATAGGATTCTTCCAACCCTTCTGTGCGAGGGACCCAAATCCGGAACATAGTAGTATCAAGAACAAAAGCAGGCGATTCATCAAATTCATCATCGAGTAATTTCAATAAAGGTTCAATAGTCGGTAAAAGATTACTAATCTTCCATTTTATATTCCAGTCGGTACTCATGAAGCGAATCACGGTATGTCCCAGTAGAGAAAACGGATACTGCATATATTGCTGATCCGGATACTCGGTTTACGAGGGCTAGCAACTACTCACACAAATAGCGTTCTCTGCCGGAGCGAACGTTGTATCCTCAACCAGCCATCATGGCCTTCACCATTAAATACTTAAACTAGATTCCCCTCTCCCATTTACTTGGGAGCAATCCTCTGTGTTTATCAACAAAAGATTTACTGGACGAAACCCACTAGACTGATCCCAACTTTAAAAAAAGCAGACCTGAGCAACCGCCCACAACCCTGCAAGCATATTCACCCATTATTAAAAATTCCGTGGGATTCCCAACATCGCCTCATGGAATTGTTTGGGTGAGTTGTTTACCACTGTCTTGAAGGTAATCGGAGATTGCACCTCTGCGTTGCTTTGTTTCACCACATAACGCTCTCCCTTGCTAGTTGCAAACGCTATCACGCCACCCGGACGCTTGTCAGAACGAACGGAAGCACCGTCTGCACGGGTAATTACCACACTCTTGTCGGTCCACGGGTTGACCAATCGACATTCCCCCCCAACATTGCTTACAATCTCGACTGGTGCAATCTGGCCGGTCGAATCCAGGCGTGCTGAAATACGGAATGCGCCCTCAGCGTGCAATGTAAACGCAATTTCCTTGCCTTTCCACGAATCCGGGATTGCCGGAAATATGCGAATGACCGACTCGTGACTTTGCATAAGCATCTCATTGACTGCGGCACCCAGGATGCCCAAAGGCTCCAACCCACATTGCACAAAAGGCTTTGCGGGCAACCCAGACTTGCCCCCATTGTTCACATATCTTGAGCGCGCATCGTAAAGATAATCCCGTTGCGCGCTCAGGGAGGGATTCTTTAATGAATCCGCATAGACACTGAGCAAGTACCAATGATCCAGGTTGTAGAACAACCCGTTGGGGAAATGCTGCAAACGCCGGATAGTATTCGTAACAATACGCAACGCATGGTCCCCTTTGCCGAGTCGGGCTGCCACGATTGCATTTGGAGTGATCGCATTCTTTTCGTCAGGATGATGGTCGATAATCCGCGCGGCGGCGGCAAATTCTCGGGTTCCTACGTTGTAAAGACCGATAACGCTTGCCGGAAATACCAATGAAGTGTTTGCGCTGAAATGGGCAAGCCAACTTCCGTGATCATCACGATCAGGGTAGATCGATCCGTCCGTTCGGTAGCCTAGGCGATACACCTCCCCTACCCCTTTCACGAAATCTATCGGAGCATCCCAAAGATGATCGAGGACATAACGCCATTGCGTTCGCTTATCTTTGTCGACACCAAGCACCTCCGATGCTGTTATGCACTTTTCAAATAAAAATTGGATCATCCCGAGATCGGTTATCGAGTTGACGAGATCGTTCGTCTCGGGACTCTCGTAGGGTTGCGTCGGCGACAGCCGAAACTTCTGTTCGCTTTCGCTCCAGGTCAATTTCTGCAAATAGAACTCCGCTGACTTTTTCATGAACGGATAGGCAGTTTCCTGGAGGAAACGTTGGTCTCTAGTGTATTGGAAATAATCCCAAAAGAACTTAGCAATTTGCGATGCGGGCGTGTAGTTATTAACCATGTCTGGTCGGTCCCAAAATTGCATCACGCCATCGTAAGTGTGTCCTTCGCTCCATAAAATTGCACCGGCTACACCACGTCGCTCTGCATGAGCCTCCGCTTGTGGTACCAGTCTTGTGTAGGCATCTAGATAGGGCTTCAGCAGGTCGGCGTCCCCACCTGGCAGAATTCCCCAGTAAAACTGTTGCATATTCCAATGGTGCGGTATCACCCAATTGCGGACGTCGTGGTTCCAAGTGAATATCCCGCCATTAAACAGAGTCGGATAGCGACCCCGTGATGAAGAAGCCAGTAAATAACGCTTGAAATAGTAGATATTCTCGATATAGTCATCCGGCAGGTGCACGAATGACCTCTTCCAGAAATTGCTCCACCAATCTGCGTGGTTCTCCCGGATAGCCTGGATATCCTGATCCCCAATTGCAGATAGCGTACGAAGACAATAGGACAAAGGATTGGGATTGTCTTGGTCACTTGCTACCGCAATCACAATGTAAAGCTTACCGTTAGTAAACCCATCCGTCGATAGTGATACCGAACGATTGTTGTTCTTCACGGCTTGCGCCGGCATTCCGATGACTTTGCAGGATACCGCAATTTCGGTGTCACTAAACCGCTCAACGAGGTAAATGACAGAGTCTGCCGTATGGGCAGTCGCCTTACCCAGTCCGGCGCCCGCGTCACGGCTATATCCACCATACCAGCCTGGAAACGTCCGGCTGCCCCATCGTTCCAGCGTGACCTCTACGGAGGCCTTTCCCAGGACCTCTCCAACCTCCGACTTCTCACATTCGATCACCCAGACATTCTGATTTGCAGCAACGTATGCGTGGATGTCCGTACGCTGAAACGGTGTATGCGACGAAATACTTGCCTTAGCATCCAATAGCGACAATCGTCCTGTAAAATCATTCAGGTACAGCCAGTTCATCACGGGCGCCCCAAAGTCAATCTCGAGCTGTGCACACGAGCGCAGTACCTCACCGATCGACTCGCCACTACTCCGGTCGAAAGCGTCGCTCTTGTTGATTTGCATTATGAGGCCAGTCGGTGTGCACCACATCATTCCGCCCAAGTCTCCATTTCCTAGAGGAATCCCTTCGAATCCTTCGTAGAAAGGTGCGTTGTAAATTATGTCGTGGCGGGCTGGATAAGTAGCGTCGACCTTGAATGGCTGCGCATTTACAACCAACCCGGTTCCCAACATTATCAGAACAATCCCTGCACTCACACTGCGCTTTACATCTATCATCTTGTCAATATTTTATTTAACTTTTCCCGAAACATTTCCAGGTTGCCACTTTGATCCGCTCGCCAATCAACCTCGCTGAGCATCCATAAATCGGTCTGTTCTGCCAAATCGAAGAACTCCGCGGCAACGCGACCTAGTGTCTCTGCATCTCCGTACCCCAGCCGCAACTGGCAGTACATGAGTGGTAATCGTGCCTCCTTTACCCTCAATAAAAGCGCAGGCTGATCAGCCACCAGTTTCTCTGCCTGGTCAAACAGTGTATTATAGTGCGCCACGAGCGCCTCACTCAGATAACCCTTGCGATGATGTTCAGGCTCCCCGTCTATCGACAATGGCAAACCAGACTTTCTCAATTCAGCATGCATCGTGTCGAAATACTGCTTGATCGGCTTAGCTGCTGGGCCATAGAAACCTTTCATAAAAGTATCAACCAGGGAATCAACACTCTGTTCTGGATCCCAGAGAAGTTTAGAGAGCACGTATGCGCGAAGCTCGGCAAATTCCCCACCCTTCTCCCTGTTGCCCTGAAGGAACACACCGGAGGCATGGTTCGTACGGTAGTAGTTGATGTTGGACTGAAAAGCGTCGAAGTTTGGGAACGGACTTACGAGGTTCTGAAATTGAACAACGTAATCCCAGATCAAAAAGTCATCGCTCATCGCCTTCCATTCGGCAAGGTCTTCGCGGAACTTGCGGTGCAGGTCACCATTCGCGATCGGCACGTTGCAACCAGCCCTGGAAGTCTCAATGTTACACAGTTGAATCACCACATTAGACCGCGGCCTGACCAACTTAGGCGGTTGCCTGCTATAGGTATACGACAGGGTTCCGATCTTCTTATCAGGAAAATAATCCGCTATCTGGTTAACTGCGTACAGAATACTGCCCATGTGAGATCCCTCCAGACTATCCACCCGGTGACACTCGTCGCAGGTGCAAAAACCAGCGCCATCATTCTGGCTTACGCTCCAATAACGGTGTTCGGTGTCAGCCCAGATCGGCAAATCGCTTACCTCATTCTTCATCAAGTTTTCAAGGTTCTTGACAATGATCGGTACGATGTCCGGATTTGTAAGGCACAGCTGTGTACCATCTGGTTTTGGAGGAACACGTTTCCCATCAATAAAGGAAAAATACTCCGGATGAGTTTCGTAAAGCTCGGGATCGACCAACTGGTGAAACGAATGACACCAAAGGCCCCAACCGGCGTGATGTTCTCGCGTAATCACATTGCGTACCCCATTGATCAAGCCACGCCCATACGCACTTCCATTCAGCTTCAATTTGGCAGCAAAATCAGGATCACCTACGTCATAATAGTAAACCTCACGGTATTCAAATGCAGGCGTCTGTCTTGTGTAAACATCACGAAGCCTGATGTCGCGACGGATGGGGACATACTCGACAGTAGCTGAAAACCATTGACAACCGAGATATTCTTCGAGGAAAGTATATACCCCGTACAATACGCCCCGTCCGCCATCCGCCTGCACCCACAAATTTGCGCCCTGTTGCTTGATCACGAATCCGTCTGTTCCTAACCCCCGACATGTTGGGCAGTCTAGCGCACTTACTTTTGCCCCCTCCGGAATCATTACCAAAGCCGTGCTGTCGCCCAAGTCAACCTCACGCACCGGAATTGAAACATCTGTAATCTTAGCAATGTATCGCGCCAACTCCGTGGCTGCGTGTCGGACGACCGGCGGTGCCGTGTCGTCTACCACAATAGCATATTGGGATTTACCATCAGCCACCAGATGAATATCTGTCGCAGACCCGCAACCAAAAACACAGGCGGCCACGAGCAAAACGGTCCAACGAATATTGAAAAAAGCCATTAGTTACTTAATTAAAACACACGTTATCGTATACTCTTCGGTGTTAACGCCATCTGCAGCTTTCACCAGGTAGCGGTGCGTGCCCGAGAAATCACCAAGCTTACCCAACACAGGAGCGTCGCCAATCGGGATTATCGTTGCTGCTGTTGAAATCGTAGCAACACCTACAATCGAAGATAGCGACACCTTCTCGCGTTCCTCCTCGGTGAAGTAGCCCGGAGAACCGACAGCCGGCACCGTGATCTGGCAAACAAGGTGATTTCCCTCCCTCGTGACGGATGTTGGCAGGGGAACGACGGCCAGCTGCTCTATGGGAGCAGCGTTCGGTTCCGCATGTTGCTGTTGAAAGACGAAACGATGCTCAAACCGCATATTGACGAGGTCCGTGCCAGACAGATTTTCAAGCTCATCCAAGCCCCACTCTATACAAGAGGTAAGGAGCATCGATGTACAAATCATGATTATATATTTCATAGCTGATTTCCTTTTACGATTTACCATCCTGGATTATTCGTTTGAATGTTAGGGTTATTAATGACCTCGCTTTCAGGAATAGGGAAGTACATCCTGCGCGGCCAGGAGAAAATGTAGTTGGTACCAAAGCCGTGTGTGTCTACAAACTCGTACGTACCGTCGGCCTGGATGTCGATCGCATGCGTACGCTTGTTCAGTTCAGGAACATTTGTCGCACCTTCTACACGTGCCCAACGTATCAGCGAGAAATAGCGGTCTCCCTCCAATACCAACTCAACGCGCCGTTCCAATTTATACCACTTCCAGAATTCGTCAGCAGATACTCCTGTCTCCAGAGGAGGCAGAGCTCCGTGATGAACCCTCGTCGCGTTCATTGCCTGAACAGCTTCGGCGATGCGCCCTTTGTTAGCCAATGCCTCGGCATAATTCAGATACGCCTCTCCGAGCCGCAACAGCACATAACGGTACTGGAAATTTTGCTGATAGATGGGGCGGCGATTTGGATTCTCTTCGACCCATTTCCGCCAGATGTAACCGCTCTTTGTCATGTAAGGGTGGTTTTGAACGTTGTCCCAATACACGTTACCCTCCTGGTTGGTTACAATAAAGTTACCAAAGTAGTAAGCTGAGTCATGCACAATGGTCTGTGCGAAACGGGCATCGCGCGGTTGATCATACATTAGGTACGAGGTCGTGTCTTTACCTGCCGCCATCCAACGATGTGTTTCATTGTACTTCTTCGGTTTTCCATCCACCGGGTCGATAACCAGATAAGCATTAACGATTTCCTGCGAAGGGTGCGCTGAACACCAAGCATCGGTCGCCTGTGTAAACGCCGGGCCTTTGATATTCCGCCCGATAGGCGTCGGACATCCGATGTACATGGCCAGCAAATTGTCGGCCACCGTCTTGTTCGGTCCGTATGTCATGACAAACATCACTTCAGGCGATGTTAAAGGATAGTCGTAGTTTCCGAACATCTGATTGTAGTTCGGATCAATTGCCCAGTCACCTTCTTTGCCGTTGAGCAATGCTTCGCCTGCTGCAATAGCTTCATCCCAATTGCGCGCATCCACAGCGTGGCGCAGCAACAAGGCAAGCGCCGCACCTTTCGTAAAGCGTTCTTTGGGAGCTGAACTCGGAAGGTCAGGAATGGCCTTTTTCAGGTCATCGATAATAAACGCGTACGTATCGGCTTCTGAACTCCTCGGAAAGGCAAGATCCTCATTTGGTGCGAGTTTCCTGTCTACAATCATCAATCCTCCCCAACGACGCGCCATCCATCCATACACCAACGCACGCATGCATCGCGCCTCAGCGATGAATTGCTTTCTTAGGGGTTCGTTGTTCTGGAAGGCGCGATCACTGTTGAGTTCATCAATAATCAGACTGGCTCGTCTGATAACATCGTACTGGAAGTACGAGCCGATACGCGCCGGCAAATTGCTCG
>JBAYRB010000104.1:0-7722 GCA_041676905.1 Spirosomataceae bacterium | reverse complement strand
CGGACCAGAGGCAACGGCAGGATTGATCCCGAGTTTATCCAGTAATATAGGAGTCAATGTTCCCATAAAAGAAGCTAGGAAAATGACGGCAATCAGCGCTAGGGAAACGACAATAGCTAAGTGCATTCCGTTGCCCATCAACATATTAAAACCAAAAACGATACTACTAATAATAAGGGAGTTCAATAGGGCAACCAGCGACATCCTTATCAATCTTAGTCCCAGCGATTCCCCAATTCCGGATTTGTCGGCCAGACTTTGCAATATAATCGATGAGGTTTGGATACCCACATTTCCCCCCATAGACCCGATAATGGGAATAAAGGCGGCCATAGCGGGTACAACGGCCAAATCGGCCTCGAAGAGGCCTATGAATTTCGCCGCCAACATGCCTCCAATCATGCCAACTAGAAGCCAGGGGAGCCGTGCTTTGGTTTGCTTCCAAATGGTGTCGTCCTCTTCAACATCACCGGTAAGACCGGCCATTGCCTTAGTATCTGAGCTGGCTTGTTCGGTAATTACGTCTACGATGTCATCGATCGTAATTTTCCCGAGCAGCCTCCCTTGCACATTGACAACCGGAATGGCTTCCAGGTCATAGCGTTGCATCAGTTCGGCTACTTCTTCGGCGGGGCGATAGGTTTCGACGTAAATCATTTCCTGGTCATACAAACTTTCCACTTTGGTGTTTTTATGAGCCAGGACTATTTTCTTTAGGGAAAGACGTCCTTTTAGAATATTATTGTCATCTACTACATAAACGGTATAAACCTTTTGGACATCCTCGGCTTGTTTCCGGATTTCCTCGATACATTGATTTACCGTCCAGTTGATGTTGGCTTTGACCAATTCTTTCTGCATAAGCCCCCCCGCTACATTCTCATCGTAATGAAGCAGATCCAAAATGAATCGGGCTTGTTCTCGGTCTTCGAGTAGGGCAATTACCTCTTCCCTCACCCTGATGGGCTGATCGTTAAGCAAGTCCACCGCATCGTCCGAATCCAGTAAATTCACATAACGGGCAATTTCCTCGGATGTAAAAATCTTCAGGAATTCCTTCCGTTCGGATCGGTCGATGCCGGCCAGAATTTCTGCGCCTAACTTTGTATCCAGCGAGCTAAGCAGGTATTTTGCAGGTTCCGCTTCCAGCTCATCCAGAATACGGGAAATATCGGGAGGAAATAGCTCTCCCATTTCCGTCCGGAGCGTTTCTCTATCCTCCGCGGCAATCAATTCATTGATATGCTCAATGTATTCCCTGCTCAGCTCGAATGTTGTCATGCCTTTCCTGCTATTGGTCTCTTACCCGTTCAATCATTTGCGTCAGCTCAACGAAATCCGCCACCTTTAGTTGTTCTGCCCTTAAGTTCAAAAACTTGTTTTCGGGCAGTTCATATCCCAAAGGTTTTAAGGCATTACGCAGCATTTTCCTCCTTTGGTTGAAGGCAACTTTCACCACCGAAAAAAATAGTTTTTCGTCGCAATCCAATCTTTTTACTTGGTTTCGTTTCAAACGGATCACACCCGAATTTACTTTAGGTGGGGGTGAAAAATGTCCTGGCGGAACCGAAAAAAGGTACTCAATTTCATAAAAAGCCTGTAACAAGACGCTTAAAATTCCATAGTCTTTGTTTCCGGCTGGGGATGCTATTCTTTCCGCTACTTCTTTTTGTAGCATACATACGATCTCGGAAATATCGTCTCTGAAATTCAGAATCCTGAAAAAAATTTGAGAAGATATATTATAGGGAAAATTTCCTATGATCGCAAACGGGCTTCCCATGTTTGCCGGCGACCACTTCAGAAAGTCGTCTGCAATGATTCGGTCCTTTAAACTAGGAAAATGTTTTTCAAGATAGGTAACCGACTCATCGTCAATTTCGATGACCCAGGTTTCAAATCGTTGGTCGTCCAGTAGGTTGGAAGTCAGGACACCCATTCCTGGCCCTATTTCGAGTACCTTTTCATAGGAACCATGTCCGGTCAGTGCCTGAGCAATTGCGGTTGCGGTTGGGGTGTGTTTTAGGAAATGCTGGCCGAGATGTTTTTTTGCCCTTACTTTCATCGATCTAAGTTTTTTCCTTTACCACAGCCGTCTAATTCTTCCCTAAACCGCATTTCCAAGAGAAAAATCTCTTATCCCGCTGGGAAAACGCCTGTCATTTACAGCCCCTAAAAAATTATTTTGGACAAAAATAGGTTTTAATTCTTAGATTTATCGGGGCAATTTTCGGGTTTTCGCTCGTGCTCAATTAAAAAGTACATGGAGATATTTTCGGACATACAGACCTGGCAAACCATTAATGCATCACTTCCCCATCTGAATATGCTGGGGATCACCCTCGATAAAGATTTTGATATCCGGGCGGTGAATGCCTATTTCTTACGCAAAACGAGCTGGACTCCCGAGGAGCTGATCGGTAAAAACTTTTTTGATTTTCTGATTCCTGAAGAAAATCGGGAGGAACTAAAGAACCTGATCATCGATGGTATGCAGGGGCGGGCCAAAACAGAAAGGCAGGAAGTTCGTTTTTACGATAACCATCAGGTGCTCCGTACAATGGTAATCAACTCGGTTTGGCTTTTCCAGTCCGAGGGGCAACCTAATGCCCTTACCATCGTAGGCGATGATATTACCCGTCGACGGCGGATGGAAGCGGCACTAACCAAGTCCAATAGCCAGTTACAGGACCTGGTCGAAAATACCAGTGATATCATCTTTCTGATTACGCTGGAGGGAAAATTCATATTCGTCAACAAGGAGTGGTGTGAGGTATTAGGGTACAGTCTTCAGGAAATCAACTCCCTATCGCTGGACGACATTCTGCATCCCGATTACCGGGAGCAAACTTATGAACAGCTCGAACAAATCAAAGAGGGCGTCCCTATGCCTGACTTTGAAACAGTTTTTTTGAGCAGATCGGGTAAGAAGATATTCCTTTCAGGTAGTGTAAACTGTCGTTATGACAACGGAAAACCCTCCGCTTTCCGGTGTATCCTTCATGACTTTACCGACAAAAACAGAGCGGAGAAAGCCCAAAGCCTCTACCATAGTATTGCCAGTTGGACGATCAATTCGCAGTCGTTGGATGAGTTTTATCTGAAAATCCATCAGGAACTGGGAAAAATCATCGATGCTAACAATTTCTTTATCGCCCTGTACGATGCTAGGGAAAGCTATATTTATTTCCCCTATTATGTGGACGCCTACTTCCCAAAGAGTGTTCGATTTACCCGAAGAAAGCTAGGTACCGGGGTAACCGAATATGCTATTGCCTCTAATCGCCCCCTCTTTTTATATGAGGAAGACATCGAAGAATTAGCGCGTACCAACAGTCTCTATCTCTACGGAGTCACACCGAAAGTCATGATTTGTGTTCCGTTGAGAATCGGAGACCGAATTACCGGTATCATCGGAGTAAAATCGTATACCAGTCCCAACACGTACGACCGCCGGGACCTTGAACTTTTGGAGTTTATTTCGGGGCAAATTGCATTGGCCATCGAAAGAAAACAGCGCGAAGAGGAGTTGAATAAATATGCAGCACGCATTAATGCTATATTTGAGAGTAGTTCCCACATGATTTGGTCGGTCAACCGAAACCTGCAACTCACTTCGTACAATAAGAACTACCTGCAAGTCATTGAACAGCTTTCCGGAGTAAAATCAGTGCCGGGGGGAAATGTTGCTCAATTAGGCTGGCGTATGCTAGGTATCCAAAACCGTCGTATCCTGGAAAACCACTATCGTCAAACCTTTAAAGGGAATCCTCAATATTTTGAAATGAAAATTAACACCAAAGACAAAGATGAGCTTTGGTTAGAATTCCATTTTAATCCGATTCTTTTATCAGGGGGAAATATAGAGGAAGTATCTGGCATTGCGAGGGACATCACACGTAGGAAACAGGCGGAAATCAGCCTCCGTCAAAGCGAGGAAAAATTCCGGGGAATTTTCGAAAACCTGCAAGACATTTATGTCCGGATGAACCGAAAAGGTATCATCACCATGATCAGTCCTTCCGTGTTTAAGCGGACCGGATACAAACCGGAAGAAGTACTTAACAAACCGATTACCGATTTCTTCACAGACAAGAAACTGATGATCGACTCCTTCCGTAAACTCAAACGCCAAAGCAGCCTTCGAAACATCGACGGCGAATTGCGGATTAAGGATGGGTCTGTCCGTCAGTATATGTTTAATATGCTGATGTTCAATAATGAAAAAGGTGAAGTTGCAGAAATTGCGGTTCTCGCCCGAGATATTACCGTCTTAAAACAGAATGAATTTGAGCTCCGAAAAGCGAAAGAACAAGCCGAACGTTTACTGAAAGTCAAAGAAGATTTCCTGGCGAATATGAGTCATGAAATTCGAACCCCGATGAACGGAATTATCGGAATGATTGACTTACTCAGTAGTACACAGCTCAATAAGGAACAGCGCGATTATGTCGTCACTATTAAACGGTCGTCCGAAACCCTGCTCGACATCTTAAATGACATTCTCGATCTATCCAAAATCGAAGCGGGTAAGATGAACCTTCATCCGATACCTATAGAACTGGATGACATATTCAATAAACTACTTGCCTTATTTGGCCAATCAGCCAAGAATAAAAACAACAGCCTGCATTTTGTCAAAAAAACCACACTTCCTAAATACATCATTGCCGACCCGACCCGTTTGCTTCAGATTCTTTCCAACCTCACCTCGAATGCGTTGAAGTTTACGGAAAATGGAGAGGTGACTATTTCGGTTAGTGACGTTACGCAACCCGGGCAAAAGCTTAAGTTGAAAGTTGAAGTTACCGACACTGGCATCGGTATTTCGGAAGAAAACCAAAAAATGCTGTTTACCTCCTTTACCCAGGTAGACAATTCCTCCAAAAAATCGTTCGGGGGTACGGGGCTGGGTCTAGCTATATCCAAACAGCTTTGTAAACTGATGAATGGGGATATCGGCGTAATTTCTAAGCAGGATGTGGGAAGCACCTTCTGGTTTACCTTTGAAACCGAAGAATCGGATCGCATGCCGGAAACTACCAATGGCTCCAACGGAGACACTTCGATCGTCGACTCATTTGAAAAAGGAGAACTATATATTCTTTTGGTCGATGATAATATCGTCAACCGTAAAGTCGCAGGGGAAATTCTCAAAAAAGCAGGCGCAAAAGTCGATTCTGTACCCAGCGGATTTGAGGCTATTGACCGTATTACAAATTTATATGAAAAGGGCTCAAGGGTGTATGATGTCATCTTAATGGACATTCAATGCCCGATATGGACGGTATACAGACGACGATAAAACTGCGGGAGAAATTTGGCAAAAAGCTGCCCCCCGTTGTAGCCATGACAGCCTATTCCATGAAAGAAGATCAGGAACGATTTATTGCCCAAGGAATGGACGACTATTTGCCCAAACCCATCCGTGCCGTTCAACTTATTCAGAAGGTTTCAGAACTGACTAAAAAGAAGCCTGAACCACAAGAGGAGCCAACGCCCCCATCTAAACCGAACGAAAACATACTTGACCCTGAAATTGTCGATCAGCTCAAGTCGATCGGGGGTACCGACCTGGTCCTATCTGTTTATGAAGACTTTATTCAGGAAAGCTCCGAACTGGTTCGAGAAACCCTAGAGGCTTGGGAACGGAAGGATATTCCTACGATTAAAAGCCACTTACATACCTTAAAAGGGAGTGCAGGAACCGTGGGAGCTACGGAAATAGCCGAGATTGCTCGGGATGCGGAAGGTCGTTTAAAAACCAACGATACGTCGACCTTGCCTACCGCTATTCCCGCACTGGCAGAGGCGTTCAAGGTGTTTTCGGAAGTCTACCAAGACCTACTAAAGGGATGGCTGACGACGTAATAAGGACCTTTTAATTGACTCACTTTAACCGTGCAAGCGATTGATCTTATCGGGGTCGATGGTTTTATAGTGATCGAACACACGTAATATGATCGCCAGGGCGATGGCAATTTCACACACGGCGATAACCATCACAAAGAGTGCAAATAACTGCCCCCGGATCAGGTCGGGGTCATGGCGGCTAAATGCCACTAAATTGATATTAACGGCATTCAACATCAGCTCTAACCCCAGGAGAATCCCAATAGCATTTTTCTTGGTTGTGGCAACGGCTAGGCCTATGCAGAACAAAGCGGCACCGACGACCAAAAAATGAGTGATGGGTATCGTCGTCATAAAGATTTTATACGGTTATAAGCCATGTACCCTGTGCCGGTTAACACCGCCAATAGGAGTACGGCAATTATTTCAAAGGGAAGAAGATGTGTGGTCATCAAATGGATACCGACCGTATGGATGGTTGACTTTTGGAGTTGATATTCGCCTGCTAACGCAAAATCAGCAGCGTATATCACTTTGATTAGAAGAACCAATAAAACAGCTGCCATGGTGAGCCGAAGGGGTTGCCCCCCGTTTTCCACCTCCACATAGTTTGCTCCCGTCCTTTTCGCCTGGGTCAACATGATCCCAAAAACAAGCAGTACCAAAACACCTCCTACATAGATCATTATTTGTGCAACAGCCAGAAAATCAGCCATTGCAAAAACATAAAGTGCAGCAACGCCTACCAAAGACAAGAACAGGCAAAACGCTGCATACATCAAGTTTCGTGTGAAGAGAATAAACAAGGCAGCAGCGACTGCCAATGTTGCGAATATATAGAAAGCCACTAATTCCATCCTGGGATAGTGCGAGTTTTTAACATGACGCTCAAAGTTAATGAATAATCCTAAACCTATTCGGAAAGATTTTAAGGTATAGCATAGGTCTAATGGGGTTAATTCCCTTGGCTTGGAACAACTCCTACCTTAGCATCGTAATGGCCTGACCTTTTTATATTTTGTGCTATATTGCGCTTCTTTTAGGATTAAATAACCAACTAATTGTAGCTCCTTTCGTTCAATCAATCCTCGTATATTATGGAGACAACCATTTCGAAAAAGCACCCCAAAGGCTTATATGTTTTGTTTTTCGCCGAAATGTGGGAGCGTTTCAGTTACTACGGCATGCGCGCCATTTTGTTGATGTACCTGATCGACCAGGTTCGTGGAGGCCTGGGGCTAAGTGTGGCAACAGGTACAGCAATTTATGGTCTCTATACTGCCTCTGTATATTTGCTTTCGCTTCCGGGGGGCTGGGTAGCTGACAACATTTTGGGTCAGAAAAAATCCATATTTTACGGTGGAATTGTCATTATGTTAGGCCATATAATCCTGGCCATCCCTGCAGGTGAAAGCCTGTTTTATATGGGACTTGCCGTAGTAGCGGCCGGAACGGGTCTTTTAAAACCCAATATCAGCTCTATCGTAGGAGAGCTATACCCAGAAGGGGGTGCGCGAAGGGACGCTGCATTTTCAATATTCTACATCGGCATCAACTTGGGCTCATTCCTGGGCATGATGCTGGTTGGATACCTCGGCCAAAAAATTGATTGGCACTTGGGTTTTGGCGCGGCGGCCGTCGGTATGTTATTCGGGTTGCTGGTGTTTAAATTTGCCGGTGATATCCACCTAAAAGGTCTAGGTGCTCCTCCTGCGAAAAAACCTAAGAAGACAACCTTAACGGAGGGAGAAAGAAAAGGTAAACAATTGGGTTGGGGGCTAATTGCGCTATTAGTTGTTTTCTTAGCTACGTTACAAATCGTTGGTATCATTAACGTCACCACCGCGCAGGGGCTCGCTCAAGCCATGG
>JBAYRB010000103.1:0-7794 GCA_041676905.1 Spirosomataceae bacterium | reverse complement strand
GATTCGGCGTTAAAATAACTGCTTTGGCATCTGCAGAAGAGTTTCCGTTATTTTCATAGACACTGACACTCCCCGAAACTACCTCCACTTCTGTTTTCCCGGTCGTTGATCTTATATTAAAACTCGTCCCCAGTACACGGGTTACCAAGCCCCCGCTGTAGACCATAAAGGGGCGGTCCTCATCGCGGGCGACATTGAAAAATGCCTCTCCCTCTAGGTAGACTTCCCGCCGCGATTGATTAAAGGTAACCGGATAACGGATAAAACTGTTTTTACCTAAAGTAATCGTACTCCCGTCATCCAATGAAAGCACCTGAGGCTGGTCCTCACTCTTGATAGACCAAACCCCATCATTAGCGTAAGAAGTCATTGCAGCACCACCCTCCACGCCAACACCTAACCGATCCTCGTTTGGAAAATACAGCTGACTAAGCCAGAAAACCCCAAACAATCCCAGAAGGACGGACGCCGCTATGCCCATGCGGAATAGAAATACATTTTGCAAAAAAGGACTTTTCCCCAACACCCCGACCGATAAACGCTTCCAAATCCGCTTCTGTATTTTCTTTTTCTCCGCATTTTCCATCGGTAATACGCTATGAGCGAGCATGTTTTTCGACCATAACTCCACTTGGTGGGCCTCTTCCTCGTCGCATTCACCGGCAAGGTAACGTTGGAGTAATATGTCAAATTCGTGTTTGTTCATTGAAATAGATCCGTAGACCGTCTAATTATATGTTTGATACACCCGAAGCTGTTCACGTAATAGTTTAAGCGATTGCGTAATATGATATTCCACGCCTTTCTCTGAGATATTCAGCTTGTGAGCAATTTCCCGAACCGGCAGGTTTTCAAACCGGCTCATCCGGAAAACCTCACAGGTACGCTCCGGAAGCTTTTTCATTACCTCATCAACCGCTCGCGATAAGTCTGAAAAATGCACGATTTCATCCGTAGAGTATGATTGCTGCAATTCGTTGAGAATAAGATATTCCTGGTACTTGCGTTGCGTAATTTGAGATTTGATATAATTGGTCACTCGGTGTTTCACAGCCGCCACTAAATAGGCACTCAGGTTTCTGATCGCAACGTCTTCTTTAATAATCCATAGCTTCTCGAAAACATCGTGAAGGATTTCTTCAGCTTCCTCCTTGGTGCCTATCTCATGGTAGGCTACCCCGTATAAACGGTACCAATACCGGCGATAAATCGCCTCAAAAGCTTTCTGATTACCTTCAACCAGGCGGGAAAGCAATTCCTCATCGGAGAATTTTTCGTACATATCCAAGTGACCAGGTTAAGCGGTGTTCGATACATTAGACAAACAACTGGGTAAAATCCCTAGTTGAAAAATGATTTTTTATCAGAATCCAATCCTGGTCTTCTAACTTTAAATACTCCTCAAGCAGATACGGAAAGGTACAAACACCCGTAAATCAGCCGATTGCTACTTCTTTACCAACTCAACCCGGTCTCTCTCCTCCATATGGCGACGAAGAAGGGCGCTCATCTCCTGGACCACCTGTATATATTTCGCATCATTGACGACATTCCGGGTCTCATCGGGATCCAAACGCAGGTCGAATAACATACGGCCCGAAAGCTGTCCTTTATTATCGAAGAACTCTGTGTAAGAATACCGATCGTTAAGTATAGTCTCTCCATTCAGGTTAGAACGTGCAAACAAGTGCGTTTTAGCCTTGTATGACTCCTGTGAAAACATTTTAGCAAAACTTTTCCCCTGGGTATGAAAGGGCACCGAAAGTCCGGCCAGTTCGCAAAGTGTGGGATATAGATCCACGGCTTCAACTAGCCCATCAAAAACTTGTCCACCCTTTTGATCCGGTACAAGCATGATCCACGGTATGTGGAGCGATGTTTTGAAATTGGCATGTTTGCACCAAAGGCTATGTTCACCCAACTGCCAGCCGTGATCGCCCACCAGTACTACAATTGTATTTTTTTCCAGTCCCAAACCTTCGAGCCCATCAAGTACCCGGCCGATTTGAGCATCCACATAACTGACACAGGCATAATACCCTCGGATCAGCTGCATGGCAAGTTCGGGCGAAAGATCACCTTCTTGGGGTATTCCATCGTAGGAGCGGAGTTCGGAGAAGTTGTGCATGGCCGCATCCGGGACATCTTTAGGTCGGGTGTTGTTTACGGGCAATGTGATCTGCAAGGTATCGTAAATCCGCCAATATTTATCAGGTGCATTGAAGGGCAAATGGGGCTTTTTGAAACCAACAGCCATAAAAAACGGAGACTGCCGGTTAGACATTTCTTGCAGTTTTTCGACTGCACGGGTTGCGGTTATACCGTCCTCATAAGTCACATCGGCTACATCCGGACGCTCCCAGGCAGGCCCCCGTTTGGGTAAATTGTTATTGGTTCGCGGACGAAGATTCGTTTTCTGGTCTGCATTCCGCGCTTCGAAAATGCGAATCGACTCTCGGTCCTGATAATCCCACTTGGTGGTGGTCGTAGGCGACGTCCAGTTTTCGTTCCAGCTGCCCTTTCCATCCTCGTAATTATTATAAACCTTACCCAGTGAAATGGTATAGTATCCCTGATTTCGGAAATGCATCGGTAAACTGACAATGCCCGGAACGTCCCGGTCCTGAGAGCAGTTCCAAGCGATAAACCGGCTTCTACTGGGATATAGCCCGGAAAGCAAACTTGCTCTCGAAGGGCCACACACCGGATAATTCACATAAGCCTGGGTAAAAAGCTGACCGGTTAATGCCAATCGATCAATATGGGGTGAATAAATTGAGCTTCGCCCGTAACAGCCCAGCTCTGGTCGCAGATCGTCCACGTAAATGAGAAGGATATTGGGGCGGTCATTTGCAAAAGCCAAAAAGGGCAACAGAAATAACAGTAATACAACTCGCTTAAACAGGGATTTCATAAATGTGGGTTACGGGTAAAGGATTTTAAAACTGTTAAAATAAAAGAAAGTCCCTAACTACCGGTCTTCCCTATCAGAATTATCAATAATTTAATAAATCGATTAGTATCTGGAATTTAAAAAACAGATTAGTATCTATAACCCTTAATACGCATTAACCTGGTAATCCTTAACCGGTATCTTATGAGAATATACCCGCTGATCCTTTTCCTTCTGGTCTACAGCCTAGTCAGCTGTGGTCCGCAAAAACCTACCAATACCGATGTCGCTACCCTTGGTGCAAATGAAGAAATAACGGCCCATCTCAAACGTTTTCAGGGACGTGGTGCACTGACGGATGACTCAGCCCCTCTATCTCCGGAAGAAGCCCTTCGAAGTTTTGAAGTAGCCAATGACCTCAAAATAGAATTGGTATTGGCTGAGCCCAAGATTTTCCAACCGGTAGAAATGAAATTCGACCGAAAAGGTCGGCTTTGGGTAGTCCAATATAACCAGTACCCTTACCCAAAAGGCCTTAAAATCACGGGCATCGATAACCACCTCCGACTTCAGTTTGATAAGGTACCGCCTCCCCCACCACAGGATCTTAAAGGTGCTGACCGCATAACCTTTTTTGAAGATACCAATGGTGACGGGATCTATGACAAAGCAACGGAATCGATTACGGGTTTAAATATTACCACCAGTGTTTTACACGGAAAAAAGAAGATTTGGGTCATGAGTCCTCCCTACCTCCTGGCCTATCCCGACCCCGACGGTGACGGAATCCCTAATGGCAATCCGGAAGTCCATTTATCCGGGTTCGGCCTGGAAGACACCCATGCCGTAGCGAATAGCCTCCGATGGGGACCCGACGGCTGGATTTATGGTGCCCAGGGAAGTACGACCACCGCCAATATCAGCTCGCAAGCGACCAAAAATGTGAAATTCAGTGGCCAAGCTATATGGCGTTACCACCCCGATACCCATGTTTTTGAAATTTATGGAGAAGGAGGGGGCAATACCTTTAATGTGGAAATTGATTCGAAAGGGAAAATTTTCTCGGGTACCAATGGCTATGGTCGTGGCCCCTATTACAAACAGGGCGGCTATTACCGGAAAAGCTGGGGGAAACACGGTCCACTCACCAATCCCTATGCTTTTGGCTACCTCGAAGACATGCCCTTGGACGGTGAAAAAATCAGATTTACCCATGCACTCATCCGCTATGAGGGGGGTACACTTCCTACCCGTTATCACAACCATTTTATAGCCCCCAATCCCCTACAAGGAAACGTTGTTTTTACAGCCGTAGAGTCCGATGGTTCATCTCTGAAAAATCGGGATGTCGAAATCATTGTTGACACCAAGGATCGGTGGTTCCGTCCTATTGACATTAAAACAGGACCTGACGGAAATGTATACCTCACCGATTGGTACGATAGTCGCCTCTCCCATGTCGACGCCCGTGACACCTGGCATAAAACTTCCGGAAGAATTTATCGTTTGTCACCGGCCAACCGACCAGCACGCCTTGGTAAACCTGTCGACTATACCCAACTCTCACCCGATCAGCTCATATCCTGTTTCTACCATCCCAATAAATGGGTGCGTTTCACAGCCCTTCAGGAGCTAGGCGACCGAGGCGACTTGTCGGTACTACCCCGATTAATGCAGTATTTTGAGTCTGACACGTCTACCATCGCTTTAGAGTGCTTATGGGCTATTAACCTGCTTGGTCGTATGGATGAAAATGTCTCCCAAAAAGCCCTTTCTCATCGCGATGCATATGTACGGGAATGGGGCGTTCGGCTGATCGGCGACCGTCAGAAAGCGACTCCCCAAGAGGCACAAGCCCTGGAACAACTCGCCAAAAATGAATCCCAACTGACCGTGCGAAGTCAAATGGCCGCTTCCGCCCGACGACTCCCTGGTAAGGTTGGGATCGCCATGGTGAAAAGCCTCGTTCTTCATCACGATGACAGTGCCGACCTCGATATACCCTTGATGCTTTGGTGGGCATTGGAAGCCCATGCTGAATCATCACGTAGCGATATGGTACAGCTTTTTACGGATTCACGTTTTCTCGAGCGACCGGTCACACAAAAAACGCTCCTCGAAAGAATTGTACGACGCTATGCAATGGCTGGTGGCAATGAAAACTATGTGGCCTGTCACCAAATCATATCGCAAAAAGCATCCGAGGCGTTGCAGCTGACCATGCTTTCCGGTTTGGAAGAAGGTCTCCGCGGAAAACCAATGGACGAACTGCCAGAGGCGATCCGAAAAGGGCTCGACCATTTGAGGAGCGTGAAAGGGGAACCAGAATTTGCGGCCGGTCTTAGGGATAAAAATCCTGAGGTAATTCAGAAAATACTAGAAGCCTTAACGAATCCATCCGTCGATAGGGTCGATCGCCTAACCTATATCCGAATGTTGGGAGCTAACGACTATCCCGAAAGTATACCAACCTTGCTAAAGGTACTCTCATCCGATGCGACCGGTGCTTTGAAGCAAGCGGCTTTGGTTTCCCTAATGCGCTACGAAAAACCCGAAATTGGAGAAATCGTTGTAAAACTTTATCCCGACAATCTCCGGGGCGATCCCGATATCAGAATGGCTGCACTCTCTTTATTAACAAGCAGAGCGACCTGGAGCCATAGTCTGATCAATGCGGTGCAGGGCATCAAAACCATACATCCTACCGATTTGCCAATGGAGATGGTCAATCGCATGAAAATCCTGCGAGACGATACGTTACTTGAAAAGCTATACGCCATTTGGCCTCAAGCACGGGAAACCAGCAATTCAGAACGAAACCTCCAAATGGCGGCTATTCAGAAAGTGCTGAAAGAAGGGCAAGGGAACCCTCAAAATGGCAAGAAAGTCTATACAACCCTATGTGGCTCCTGTCATCGGCTATTTGGGGAAGGCAATGATATTGGCCCCGAACTTACCGGCTACGACCGGAGGGATACCGACTACTTTATTTTGAATACGGTAGATCCCAATGCCGACATACGCGAGGGATACACTACGTATACTTTGGTTGCAAAAACGGGGCAAACAATCGTAGGGCGACTTACCGAACGTTCCGAACAACATGTTAAAATAAAACCAATGGCTGGTGAGGAGCAGACGTTCGCCATGCAGGAAGTAAGTCAGCTCGATCCCCTTCCCGTTTCGCTAATGCCCGAACGTCTCCTCGACGGACTCAGTGATCAGGAGATCAGGGACCTTTTCCAATATATACGGGAAGGCTTTAATTAAAATTATTGGAAATGATCGGTGACAGCAAAAATATTTTTATAAGCCAATTGGACAGATCGAAAGGTAGATTTAACCGCAAAATAGTATTCAGGCCAATACTTAGAATCAATGTTCTAATGATTCTGGCATGGGTGGTAACCCAGGAAGCTCAGGCTCAGAAACCCATACTATCGGGGGAACCGCTGACGTGGGAAGGGGATATCTCTGCCCAGATGGTTGAAGGAATCGACCGATTCCTGGGCCAGAAGTATATAGAAGTTAAAGCCAAACGAGAACAAGAATGGCTGGCGCATTCCAACGAAGGATGGGACGCATTTATAACTAAAAAAAGCAACATCTTAAAAAATATCTGGGGTATGAAAGGGGAGCGGCTTCCCCCCACATTCCGCATCGAATCCGATCCGACGACGACAAAACCCTATGAAATTGAATATCCTTCACTACGGATTCAACCTATCCAATGGACCGTCAGTAACGGTCTTGATGGAGTAGGCCTTTTGGTACAGCCAACCGGTCGCATTAAGGCACGGGTCGTTTTAATTCCGGATGCTGATCAATATCCGGAAAATCTGGTGGGATTCGATCTAGAAAAACGTCAACCTACTCCTTGGCAACCAGCCCTTGAATTAGCCGGGCAGGGAATTCAAGTGGTCATTCCTGCCTTAATTTCCAGAAAACAGGATTTTTCGGGGAGCACTCGTCTCAATATTTTCACGAATCAACCCCATCGTGAATGGATTTATAGGCAGGGTTTTAATATCGGTCGCCATATCATCGGTTTTGAATTACTGAAAATTGCTTCTTGTATCGATTGGTTTGAAAAGCAAAACTTGGCCTTTGGCACAAAGCTTCCAACTGTAGTAGCGGGTTATGGTGAAGGTGGGATGCTCGCTCTATTTACGGCGGCGATTGACGAACGCGTAGACCTCGCCTTAACAAGTGGCTATATAGGCAATTCGGAAAGCCTATGGAGTGAACCTATTTACCGAAATATGCATGGGATTTTGGCACATGACTGCGGGGCTGAATTGCTTGCCATGGCCGCCGAAAAGGCCGCTATTGTCGTCGAATATAGTGAACATCCGCCTGTCGATGACCCCATTGAATGGGAAGGGCGACGCGGTGGAGCAGCTCCCGGAAAACTGACCACACCCCAACTCGCTGATCTAAAAAAGGAGGTTGAACAAGCCCGACGCTATCAAAAAGGAAGGGCTGATTTCCTATCGATTTTAACCAATAACGGCAAAGCCTTTCAAAAACCATTTTCGACTGCTAGCCTCCAGTCACTATGTCAGTTATTAAATATCACCCCTTATTCTACCCCCCTGGGTGAGGTAAAGATGCCCAAATCCTGGCTCGATGTAAGGGAAAGGGAAAGACAACAAGTCGAGCAACTGGAGGTATATATCCAATATGAACTCGAACTATGTGAGAAAAACAGAAACGAAACCTTCTGGAAAAAAATACAACATCATCCGGGGAAAGACTTTGACACGAAACGTGAATTACGGGAATTCTTCCATCAGACTATAGGTAAAATTTCCGATCCCTTAAAGTCGCCTGCCCCAAGGCTCAGGCTATTGGAAAGCAATCAGTCATGGGAAAAATATGAAGTTGTACTGGACGTATGG
>JBAYRB010000102.1:0-7843 GCA_041676905.1 Spirosomataceae bacterium | reverse complement strand
GTCTTAATCTCACCGGTGATATGCCGGAGTGGACTGCTTTCCCCATGCCCTTCAACGATGTGCTTAATCTAAAAACCGAAGACGAACATCCAACACCTTATCAATTTACCCTCTATACAGTCGACGGTCGAAAGTTGGAAATTCCACAACGTGTCGTGGTACAGTCGGGCTCTCTCTATCAAATTAATTTTACCGATTTAGGGCTCACTTCGGGTGTCTACATCGTTCATGTCCATCGAGATGGAGCCGTTCGTAGAACAATTAAGGTAGTCAAGAAATAAGGGATTGGACTACCAAATTCAGCGAATATTCAGGTCAGGGTAATAATCCCTTGCCTGGTTAGGAGTCAATTTTATGGATAAAATATAGTATGCTTGCATAATATTATTTTTAACTCTACTTTTGCTGACAGGGGGAAACCCCTACACTTTCCTTTCGATAATCATTAGATCAAATAATATTCAGACAACAATGGCTGCAGAACAAACTAAAACCATTCGTGGCGGGGAATTCATCATCAGGGATACAGAAGCCAGTGAGGTATTTATTCCGGAGGAGTTCTCAGAGGAGCAAACGATGATTGCCCAGACTTGTACGGATTTTCTTCGTACCGAAGTATGGCCACGACTGGAGGAGCTCGATTCGGCTAAGTCACCCGAATTGATTACGATGTTAATGGACAAGGCAGGGGAACTAGGTTTGTTGGGGATAGCCGTACCGGAGGAATACGGTGGATATGGGATGGACTTCAACACTTCGATGTTGGTTACTGAGTGTACTGGCGCAGGCCATTCATTCTCGGTGGCTTTATCAGCCCATACGGGGATCGGTACCTTGCCGATCGTGTATTACGGCAATGAAGAACAGAAGAAAAAATACCTTCCAAAACTGGCTTCCGGCGAATGGAAATCCGCTTATTGTTTGACAGAACCTGATTCAGGATCGGATGCTAATTCAGGAAAGACCCGGGCAGTGTTGAGTGCTGATGGAAAGAAATACATTTTAAATGGGCAAAAAATGTGGATCACCAATGGGGGATTCGCAGATATTTTCATCGTATTTGCCAAGATTGCAGATGAGAACGGTGCGTTAGACAAGAATCTATCAGCTTTCATCGTGGAGAAAAGCTTCGGCGGAATTACGATGAATGAGCCGGAGCAAAAGATGGGAATTAAGGGCTCGGATACTCGTCAAATCTTTTTTAACGACTGTGAGGTTCCTGTAGAAAATTTATTGTCGGAGCGTGGCAACGGCTTTAAAATAGCGGTCAATATTTTAAATATTGGGCGGATCAAACTTGCAGCAGCAGCTTTGGGTGGCGCTAAGAGAGTATTGGATTTCGCCATCCACTATGCCAATGAAAGAAAACAATTTGGCGTATCCATTGCAAGTTTTGGGGCTATTAAGCATAAGTTGGCGGAAATGGCCGTGCGTATCTTTGCTTCAGAGTCTGCGGCATATCGGGCGGGACAAGATATAGAAAACCTAATTGGAACCCTAAAGGCAAGTGGCATTTCAGATGCTGAGGCGAAATTGAAAGCACTCGAAGAATATGCCATTGAATGTGCGGTAATGAAGGTGCATGGATCGGAGGTATTGGACTATGTAGCCGATGAAGGCGTGCAAATTTATGGGGGAATGGGTTATAGTGCCGATGCACCGATGGATAGAGCTTATCGGGACAGTCGTATTAACCGGATCTTTGAAGGTACCAACGAAATCAATCGCTTGTTGACCGTCGACATGTTGTTAAAGCGTGCTATGAAGGGACGATTGGATTTGATGGGACCGGCGATGGCCGTCTCCAAAGAAATTATGTCGATTCCGGACTTCAGCTCCGAAGATACCGACACACCCTTTGCGGTGGAGAAAAAGATTCTTAAAAATCTAAAAAAAGCCATTTTAATGGTAGCGGGAGCAGCGGTTCAGAAGTTTATGATGCAATTGCCCGATGAGCAAGAAGTTATTATGGACATCGCTGACATGGGCATTGAATTGTATGTAGCTGAGTCGGTCCTTCTAAGAGTTGAAAAGCTAGCCCAGCTTCGAGGTCTAGAGCAAGTCTCTTTGCAATATAAAATGGCGCAAGTTTATCTTTACGAAGCGGTTGAAAACATTGCTCGGTCGGGGCGGAGTGCGATCACTTCCTTTGCCGTATCCGACGAGCTGAGGGTGATGTTGATGGGATTAAAACGTTTTACCAAGGCCGAACCCGTCAATTTAAAACAGCTTCGTAGAGAAATAGCGGATCATTTCATTGCCCAAAATAGTTATACGTTTTAATTAGAGAGACTGTCTAGAGGGTCGGATAGCAATTTTGAAAGTCAAATTTTTAGCTATCGACCCAAGTAGAGGGACTTTACGCTCAAGAACGGAGAATAATTAGTATAAAACTAAATAACCATAGGCATTAATACTCCTTAGTTTAGGTTTTTAGCACTGTATATTGAAAGCTAGAGTTTAAATAATATAAAAAAGCCGTCTCAATGTAGGTGCTCTGAGACGGCTTTTTTTTAGATCTGTTCGAAGTACCGTTTTAATTCCCAGTCATTGACGGCGGTGTCATAGGCTTTTTGCTCTACTTTGAAGAAATGTAAGTAGTGCTCATGGACATCTTGGCCAAAACTTTCTTTGACGAATTCACTTCGTTCGAATATTGCGATGGCTTCGGCTAAGGTGTAGGGTACCCGTGGTAGGTACTTCGCTGCGTATATATCTCCCTCGAAACAGGCTGGCGGTTCGATTTTATTTTTGATACCGTCTAAGCCCGAGGCTAATGAAGCTGCTAAGGCCAGGTAGGGGTTACAATCGGCTCCTGGAATACGGCACTCGATTCGAAGGCTTGGGCCACTGCCTACTACCCTGAATCCCGCCGTACGATTGTCATGACTCCAAGCCAGTCGGGTAGGGGCCCATGAACCATCCACATATCGTTTATAAGAATTGACAGTTGGGGCATAAAAGGGCATCACTTCGTTGGCGTGGGCAATCCATCCGCCTAAAAACCAACGGAAATAATCGGATACCCCTTTTACGGGGCCAATTTGATCGTCGCCTACGAAAATATTTTTTCCTTCCTTCCAAAGACTTAAATGGATATGACTACTCGATCCCGCCCGATCGGTTGCTACCTTTGCCATAAAGGTGAGGGACAGGCCTTGCTCGTCGGCCACTTCCTTCAGGCATTGTTTGAACAAAATATGGTTGTCGGCGGTTTTCAACACTTCATCGTAGCGAAAATTAATTTCATGTTGTCCTAAACCCCATTCGCCTTTAGAAGTTTCCACGGCGATTCCCGACCGTTTTAAATGGCGTCTGACTTTCCCTGTGAAATTCTCCGTTCGGGTACCTTGTAGAATATGGTAATCCTCGAGGTAATATCCCGCCGGTTTTAGGTTCTGGTAATTATTTTCAAAAGCTTCCCGGTAGGGGGTATTGAACAAATAATATTCTAGTTCCGTCGCTGCAAATACCTGAAATTCACCGGCTCTTTCGATCTGTTTTTTAAGAATACTCCGGGGGGCTATTGGAGTAGCGGCATGCGTTTTTTCATCGACCAGATTACAAATAATAAGCGCGGTTTTCTGCAGCCAGTCGGCCTTTCGAATAGCCTTCATGTCGGGAACAACATGAAAGTCTCCATAGCCTAATTCCCAGTTGGCATAGGTATAGCCTGGGATGGGTTCCATTTCCATGTCGGTTGTCAACAGGTAGTCACAACCATGCGTACCATTTTTTTGCGCTTCATCGAGAAAGTAGTCGGCATCAAGACGCTTTCCGAGTAATCGGCCGTAGTGATCGGTAAAGGCAAGGATTATGGTTTCGATTTCCCCATTTTGGATGAGCTCCGTCAATTGGGAGAGAGATAAGATGCCGGGTTGTTCCATAAAGTTTACGAATCTTTTTTTATTAAAGACAGTTATCTGAAATTATATACTGAAAGAGATCGTTGTCGTACTTCTCCATTTACTTCAATCTTTCCGATTTAGTTTGTAAAGTGAAGGTAATGACGACGGGTTTTCCTGAAGATTTTTCCAATATGGGGGCTAAAACTTTCCGGGCATTGACTTTGGCCTGGTCTAAAATACCCATTTCCAGGGCTGATTCTTTAAGTTTTACTTCAGCTTGGCGATAGGCTTGCTCAATTAGCCTGCCTTCCTCCAGGAAAGTATATTCGGTATTGTAAATTTTGGAACGACTGTGGTCGATTTTAAAGACACAAAGTTCGGGTTCAGGGAGATGTAAAATGAGGGTGTCCCGGGTGATCTGTATATCGGTTTCGTGAATTTGGGTTAGATCGATACAGCCGATAGCTTCCCCTTGAACAATAATTATAGCCTTCGAATTAGGAAGCCATTGGCGCACAATTTCTTGTTCGACAACGTCTTTAAAATTGTATTTAACGAGCTCTAACTTGCCCATGGCCGAAACTTCTTCCAGCACGAGGGTGTGGGTCGATGTCTGGTTTGTGGTTTCTGCCCACCAGCTGGTAAACCAATTCCCTGATTTAGCCCCACGCCAAACGGTGATAACACCGATGATGAAAAACGCAACGAGAAATATTTGGAGCAAAAATTTTAAAATGCGCACAACGGGATCTGATTTGTATCTTTATCGGATTAATATGACCGGGCAACCCAACAAATGCGGGGGAGCCAGAGGCACATTGAACGAACGCCAATATAACGTTTATATTAAATTTTTCAGCTTATTGTTTCGAAAAACCAAGGTAAAAGCCGACGGAGATTGAAATTAATTTTAAATTCGTTGCTTTTGGGAAATGCCGAAACCCACTGAATCATTTTCAACATCTATGAAATTACTAACCCGCTTTTTACTATTCTTTTTTGTTCTAGGAGCATCGAATGCATCAGCCCAAAAGCCCGCTTTTCTCAACGCAGATCCGCAATGGGTAGATTCTGTATTTGCTACATTAAATCAGGATGAAAAAATAGCCCAACTCATTATGGTGGCTGTCACTTCCGACGTAAATCGGTCCTTAATCGGAAAGGAAAGGGTCAGCCCTGAAGCCGTCGAGAAATTGGTGACGGATTATAAAATTGGCGGGGTTGTGTTTTTCCAGGGGGGACCGGTCCCGCAAGCCAAGGTCACCAACCGATTACAGTCGCTTTCAAAAGTGCCCTTACTCGTCGCGATGGATGCGGAATTTGGCTTAGCGATGCGTATCGATAGCACGGTTCGATATCCCTATATGTTGACGCTAGGAGCCATTGATGGGGAGAATGAACTCATCTATAGAATGGGAAGTGAAATAGCTCAGCAAGCCCGACGATTGGGGGTGCACATAAATTTTGCGCCGGTGGCCGACATCAATAACAACCCCGCTAATCCAGTTATCAATTTCCGATCATTTGGGGAAGACAAATACAAAGTCGCCGAAAAAGCGGTAGCCTATATGAAAGGGATGCAAGACCATGGTCTACTCACTTCAGCCAAACACTTTCCCGGACATGGGGATACGGACACAGATTCACATTACGATTTACCCGTCATAGCCCATTCAGTAACGCGTTTGGACACGATGGAATTATATCCCTTTAAAGCGTTGATACGGAATGGATTGTCAGGGACGATGATCGCCCATCTTAGTATACCTGCGCTCGATAATACACCCAACCTTCCCTCTACACTTTCGCGACCTATTGTACATGGGCTACTGCGCCAAAGGCTAGGCTTTGAAGGGCTGATATTTTCGGATGCCATGAACATGAAAGGCGTCACCAAACATTATTCGAATGGGGTCGCCGATGCAAAAGGGCTGGTGGCCGGAATGGATGTGCTGGAGTTCACGGAGGATGTACCCAAGGCGATTGAGCAAATAAAAGCCGCCATTGAACGGGGTGAGATTACGCAGGACGACATTGACCGTAGCTGTAAAAGGGTATTGGCCGCAAAAGCTTGGGTGGGGTTGAACCAATATCAACCGGTTATCTTGGAAAATCTCTATACGGATCTGAACCCCAAAGAAGCAGAATTAACCAACCGGTTGCTGACCGAAAAAGCATTGACTCTTCTAAAAAACGAAAATGATCTTTTACCTCTGCGCCGTTTGGACACCCTAAAAATAGCGGTTGTTTCGGTTGGAGCAGAAGGTCAGACGGTTTTTCAGAAAACCGCTTCGTTATATACGCATGTCGATACTTATTCTGTTCCGGATCAGGTAGAAGACGCAGCGATAACTGAATTATCGACTAAGTTAAAAGGTTATAATTTGATACTTACCGGGCTGCATCTAAGTAGCATTCGTCCCGGGGCAGGTTATGGCGTGACCGAATCGGTACAAAAACTGGTCGATCAACTCGATGCTACTGGCAAACAAGTATTGGTCGTATTCGGAAATCCCTATGCTTTGGGGAAGATGAAAAAATTGGAAAACACCCGAGCTATCGTCATGGCCTACCAATGGACTGCATTTACGGAGGATCTTTCGAGTCAACTTATTTTTGGAGCTATACCCGCCTTGGGTAAATTGCCGGTAACGGTCGATCAAAGATTTAAAGCAAATGCCAGTATCAAAACGGAAGCTTTGGGAAGGTTAAAATATACGATTCCGGAAGAAATTGGTCTAAATTCCGAGCGATTGGCACATAGAATTGATTCCATGATTGACCTAGCTATTCGCGAAAAAGCAACACCGGGCGGCGTAATTCAGTTAGCCAAGGATGGAAAAGTCTTCTTTCGCAAGGCATTTGGGAAACATACCTACGAGGGTAATCAGCTCGTTCGCGAAACAGATTTGTACGATCTGGCTTCGGTAACGAAAATTACGGCAGCCACTACCGCTCTTATGGGTATTTACGACCAAGGCAAACTTGATTTAGACGGGACGTTGGGAGCGTATTACCGATTATTTAGGCGATCGAACAAAGCGGATTTGACATTTCGAGATTTGTTAACCCACCGAGCCGGTTTGCGTGCATTTACGGTGTTTTGGCAGGAAGCCAAGAAGGAGGACGGAAGTTGGAAAAGACGTACTTTTAGAGAAAAGTCATCCCGTGCGTATTCCATCGAAATTGTACCCGAAAAGCTGTATCTCCACCGAAAACACCCTAAAAAGATGACCAAAGGGATTCGTGACTCGGCACTGAGTCCAACCCGCGATTATGTTTACAGTGATCTGGGTTTTACGCTTTATCCCTACATTATCGAAAAACAAACAGGGCAAGCTTTTGATCAATATTTAAAAGACAACTTTTATAAAGGCTTAGGAGCTTCCTCGTTAACTTTTAATCCTACCCGTCAATTTGCTTTGGATGAAATAGCTCCGACAGAAGTAGACACTTTCTTCCGCCATACGGTCGTTCACGGATTTGTCCATGACGAAACAGCCGCTATGATGGGTGGGGTGAGTGGACATGCCGGCCTATTTGGAAATGCCAATGATGTGATGAAAGTCTGGCAAATGTACCTTCAAAAGGGGTACTATGGTGGTAAACAATACCTTAGCCCTGCGACAGTCGAGGAGTTTACCCGTTATCAATATCCGGAACTGGGGAATCGAAGAGGACTTGGATTTGACAAACCATCATTCAAATATACCGGTAATGCTCCCCAGTATGCGAGTCCTTCGAGCTACGGCCATACCGGATTTACGGGCATTATGACTTGGGCTGATCCTGCCTGGGGGTTAAACTATGTTTTCCTCTCGAATCGAGTCTATCCAAGTCGTAGCCATTCAGCTCTTGGCCGGCTAAATATTCGTACCGGTATTATGGATATTGTCTATGAAGAGCTGTTAAAAACAGGAAAATAAAAAAGAGGTAGCCCCTTAGCTATCTCGCAATTTAGTTTTTTTGATTTGAGCCTTTTATCAAGGCCAATG
>JBAYRB010000101.1:0-7870 GCA_041676905.1 Spirosomataceae bacterium | reverse complement strand
GTAATACGAACCATACCTACAGGGCAGGGTTGAGTTACCAGGCAGATCACTACCATGAAGTTTATAAAGATAGTTTGATGCAACGCAAGGAATCGGTGCCCGGGGCTTTTGCAGAATATACCTATGTGTTACCTGAGAAGTTTACGGCGGTAGCTGGATCACGTATCGATTTTCACAATCTATATGGAACCTATTTCACGCCAAGACTACACCTCAAGTACGATATCAACCACCATGCTTCGTTACGGGTTGCAGGGGGGAAAGGTTTTCGAACTCCCAATCCTTTGGCTGAAAACTATGGCAATCTGGTCTCTTCCCGAACAGTGGTCTTTAGGGAAAAAATACGACCGGAAGTCTCCTGGAACTACGGTATTAGTTATGCACGCCACTTCCACATCAATGATTTCAAAACTAATTTAATAGTTGACTTTTTCCGGACTCATTTTGAGAATCAACTAGTTGCCGACATGGAAGACCATCATTATATCTATTTTTATAATTTGAATGGCAAGGCATATGCAAATAGTTTCCAGGCTGAAATCAACTTTGTACCCGTAAATCGCTGGGATATTAAACTGGCCTATCGCTATTTCGATAATCGTCAAACCATAACCCATACCGACGGAACGACCGAGTTACTGCCCCGCATGATGGTGAGTAAAGACCGCGTATTGTTCAATACCGGCTACGCGTTACCCTACGACAAATGGAAATTTGACCTCACAGTACAATGGAATGGCAAGAAGCGTATGCCCATGACAGCCCGTGAACATGCCAGCGGCGACTTCAAGCCTAACGACACGTATATGGCTCCCGATTTCTTTAATATCAATGCCCAGTTCACCCGAACCTTTCCGAAGTGGGACATCTATGTTGGCGGGGAAAATCTGACCGGTTTTCGTCAACTCAACCCTATCGTCGATCCCCAAAATCCCTTTGGCTCGAATTTTGATGCAGGAATGGCATGGGGACCAGTCACGGGCAGAATGTTTTATGCGGGAATTCGTTATAAAATTGGAGAATAATGGAGCTATTAGTTAAAAATATGGTTTGTGACCGGTGCATTAGAACCGTACGGGAGGAACTCGAAAAATCGGGGGAAAAGGTGCGGTCCATTGAATTAGGAAAGGTTGAAATCGAAAATGAACCCGATGAAAAAAGATTGGAAGAGCTTCGGCAACTGTTCCTAGCCAACGGTTTTGAATTAATAGACGACAAAAAAACAGCCTTGGTCGATCATATTCGAAAACTTATCATTGAGGAAGTCCAGTATTTAAAAGGTAATAAACCGGAACATATGAACTTCTCTGACTACCTTTCCCAAAAGACAGGGTACGATTACTCCTACCTCAGCAATTTGTTTTCAAACGAAACCGGTCAAACCATTGAACAATATATAATTGCCCAGCGCGTGGAAAAAATAAAGGAATGGCTTTCCTATGGGGAACTGACAATTAGTGAAATCGCCTGGCGTCTGGGATATAGTAGTGTGGGTCACTTATCCAACCAATTTAAGAAAATGACCGGGATGACGCCAGCGCAGTATCGACATACCCAAAAGCTACCGAGGATTCCTCTTGATAAAGTGGGCTTAGAAAAATAATTACATCATCAATAATCAATATTAAAATGAAACGAATTGCGACACTATTAATGTCCTTCTTTTTCCTATCAGGTATAACATACGCCGAAAATTCCATTTCGAGTAAGGATAAGGAAGTAAAAATTAAAACCTCAGCTAAGTGTAAAATGTGCAAGTCTAGGCTCGAACGCACTCTCAACCTTTCCAGTGGTGTGACCGACGCACGTTTAAATCTGGATGATAAAGTGATGACGGTTAAATACCGCTCCAATCGGACGTCGGAGGAAAAAATTAGAAACCTAATCGCTAAAACTGGGTATCAGGCTGATGACGTTCCTGCCGTGGAATCGGCACATGATCGATTGCCTAAGTGTTGCCAGCGAACAGCTCAGGAACATTGAAAATTGAAATAGTTTCTATTTAGATTTCGCCCCATTAGGTATCTTTAATTGACCAGTGACCATTAACTGAGACTTTTATGCGTCCGTATCTTACTTTATCGATTGCCTTATTTTGGGGCATCTATTTGGCTTCCTGCTCTCAAGTACAACAACCTGGAGCTTCGAATACTAACTCGGACGAAGAAATGCATGCCGATGGTCATACCAGTGAGAACTCATTAGACTGGGCGGGCTTTTATGCCTCCGAGGGTACCTATCTGACCCTCACTGTAGACCAGCGGTATTTCTTTGAAAGGAGATTGCCCTCTGACTCCCTTCAAAGACAGGTGGGCAAATTCGTCTGGTCATCCGATGGAAGAAATATCACTTTACCCGAATTAAACCTAACCTATTGGGTAAGAGAAGGCAACCTCGCATTACTCGACAATAAAAAACAGGTCATTGAGTCGGAAGTTTTACCCAAAGAAGAAACGTTTCTATTGGCTGGTCCCTGGCGGTTGGCGGAAATCAATGGAAGAAAATATAACTTCCCCGCCAAACCTAAACCTGGTGAAAATGTATTCTTGTTGTTTGACGATGCCGAGAAAAGGGTGGCCGGAAACAGTGGCTGCAACCGTATTTTTGGAAACTATGAAAATATGGACGAGCGACTGAAATTTGGTAAACTGGGAAGCACATTAATGGCTTGCCAATCGATGGAACTGGAGCAGGAGTTTACCCATACCCTAGCTCAGGTAGAGCGCTTTATAATAGACAACGGGATTTTGGTATTAACGAACGATCAGGGTCAACCCCTCCTAAAATTTTATCTTTCCCTTGTGAAAGATAAATTCGGCTACTGATAAAACTTTTTCAACCGGATCATTTCCTCCACCGCATCGGGAACCAAATATTTAATCGACCGGTCTGCAGCGATCGCTTTTCGAATAAAGGTAGCGGAAATATCTAACAAAGGGGCCTCCACAAAATTCACTTGGGGATGATTTCTAAAATTGTGAGGTTGAGAACCGGGGCGGGGATACACGTATAATCCCGCGTATTCGAGTATTTTTTCGTGATTTTTCCAATTTGGGAATTGTGCTAAATTATCCTCACCCATGATTAATTTAAATTCATGTTGAGGGTATTTTTCCAACAACCTCACAAGGGTATCGATGGTATAGCTTGGCTTTGGTAAATGGAACTCAATGTCGGTTACTTCCAATAATGGATTATCGGAAATTGCCCTTTCCACCAGATCAAAGCGATCGAATTCATGCAATAAATTCTTTGATTTCTTGAAAGGATTTTGCGGACTAACCACAAACCACACCTTTTTAAGGTCGGTATTGACAGCCATCGTTTGAGCAATGATCAAATGACCAATGTGGATGGGATTAAATGAACCAAAAAACAGGCCTATTTTCATTGTCTATAACCCTTTAGATCGAATTATACTTCGATCGTTTTACCGTGGACTAAAACTTTAATCGGCTCCCCGGCTATGCGTTCTAAATGAACATTATCCTTTGATACCCTAACTTTAAGGACCGTCCCTCTGAACCCTATCCGAAACGAATATGCCTCCCATTGAGCAGGCACAAAAGGACGGAGAGAAAGCTGGTCGTTTACAACCTGCTGCCCCGCAAAACCTTTGACTATGCTCATCCAAGTTCCCGCCATCGAGGTGATATGGAGACCATCCTCTGTATCATTATTATAATCATCCAAATCGAGGCGTGCCGTACGCAAATACATTTCGTAGGCTTTATCTTTTAACCCTAAACGCGCAGCCAATATGGCATGTACACAGGGTGAAAGTGACGATTCATGGACGGTCATAGGTTCATAAAAATCGAAGTTTTTCCGCAGTTGTTCTTCTGTAAAATCTTCTTCAAAGAAATATAACCCCTGCAATACGTCCGCCTGTTTAATAAAACAAGAGCGTAGGATGCGATCCCATGACCAATTTTGATTGATAGGACGTTGATTTTGAATTTGATCTACAGTCTTTAGTTCTTTATCCAAAAATCCATCTTGCTGCAGAAATACCCCTCTTTCTTCATCATATGGGAACCAAGTATTTTCTACGATAGCTACCCATTCCGATCTTTCGTTCTTTTCGTCAAATCCAACTTTACTAAAAATGCTATCCAATGCTGACCGATTAGATTGGGCTATATCGTCGATTACCTGCATGGTATAGCGTAGCGTCCAATTTGCGATATAATTGGTGTACCAATTGTTGTTTACATTGTTCTCATATTCATTAGGACCGGTTACGCCTAGCATCACATAAGCTTTTTTTGCTTCCGACCAGTTGAAACGTTGTTTCCAAAATCGGGATATCGCGATCAAAACTTCAAGCCCGTAGGTAATTAAATAAGCTTTGTCACCGGTATAACGGACATAATCATAGATCGCATAAGCAATTGCTCCGTTTCGGTGTATCTCTTCAAATGTGATTTCCCACTCGTTGTGGCATTCTTCACCGTTCATTGTCACCATAGGATACAAGGCAGCCCCATCGGTGAATCCCAGTTTTTTTGCGTTTTCTATAGCCTTATCCAGGTGACGATAACGATAAATAAGAAGATTTTTCGCTACGGAATGGTCGGCGGTAGCCAAATAAAAGGGAAAACAATATGCTTCGGTGTCCCAATAGGTACTGCCTCCGTACTTCTCCCCGGTAAACCCTTTCGGTCCGATGTTCAGACGATCGTCTTTTCCGGTATAGGTTTGTTCCAGGTGGAAAATATTAAAACGGATTCCCTGTTGAGCAGCCCTATCACCTTCAATGACAATATCGTTTTGTTGCCATTTCCTTTCCCAAATCCCTGTATGCCGGGCTTTAAGCTCTCCATAACCCGCACTTTGAAGTCGATTGATGTATTTTTTTGCAAGCGTTAGCAGATTGTCTTTGGGGTGATTCACGGTTGAAAGATTCACCGCATATTTCACCAATACCAACTCTTGCCCTGCCTTTACGTATTGTTGAATATGAGCCCCCACGTATTTCTCACTTAGCACGGGGGCACCATTAATATTAACTGGACTATCGTCGATAAAAAGGCTATATGCCATTCCAGTTGCCACTCGAAACTGCTCTACGCCAAAGGGGTTGGGTCGGGTTTCTAGTATCAGATACCCCTCATTATCATAAGCCTCCTTTTCCACTTCGTCCCAGAAACTTTCTCCGTAATTTGCATCTCGGTTTCGGATAGTACCATCTAGGAAGGGGATTAACTTTAGATCGGCATCGTTGTCTAAGAGTTTGATTGCATATCGGATAGCCCCCGCTTCGTCGTCAGCCATGCTGGTAAAACGCTCGGAACGAACTTGCAAACGACAACTATTCGGCATTTTCAGAACGGCGGTACGATAAAGCACCCCTTCTTTCATATTGAGCTCCCTCCGGAATTCCTCCACGACAGCCTTTGCCAGGTCTAGTATTTCACCATTTACTTCGATCCCAATTCCGATCCAATTACAGGCATTGATCACTTTCGCAAAATAATCGGGATAGCCATTCTTCCACCAACCCACGCGGGTCTTATCGGGAAAGTAAACCCCTGCAATGTAATTTCCCTGCAGGGTTTTTCCGGAGTAATATTCTTCAAAGTTTCCCCGTTGCCCCATTCGACCATTGCCTAAACTCATGAGACTTTCGGTGATCTCGTTGAATTCGGGATGAAATTGGTCTTCGACGATGGACCACTCCGAAATGGTGATGTAATTTTTCATACGTTCACAAATTAGTAGCGACAGATATCAGCCATAATATCGGCAACAGAAATTCCTTCAAAACCGGGAATTACGATGTTCGCCTTCACGAGGATTTCGGGATCACCCACACCGACGGTTTTCATTCCCGCTCGTTGCGCCGCCTCAATCCCCGCTACAGCATCTTCGAAAACAACGCATGTCTCGGGAGAAAGCTCCAAGTCCTTAGCCCCCAATAAGAATACTTCCGGATCGGGCTTACTTTTTTGAATTCGGTTCCCGTCGACAATGGTATCAAAAAAATGCCTTATTCCAACGCTGTCGAGAATAATGCCCGCATTTTTGCTAGCTGAGCCCAATCCAATTTTAATTCCTTTTGCTCGTGCTTCCGTAATAAAAGCAGCCACGCCCGGGAGAAGGTCATCCGGTGTCATGGTGCTGCATAATTGGAGGTAATATTCGTTTTTTTCTGTCGCATACTTGACCTTCTCCTCGGGCGATAAATTCATTTTCCCGACACCAAGAACAATTTCAAGGGATTCCATTCGACTAATGCCCTTGAGTGCCTCGTTTTGCTCTACGGTGAATTCAAATCCCAATTGATTGGCTAATCTTCTCCAGGCTAGGTAATGAAATCGAGCGGTATCCACCAAAACTCCATCCAAATCAAATAGAAAAGCGCACGATTGATTCATAAAATTGGTTTGGCTCATGCATTAAGGTAGGCATCGCGAACCTTGGATTCGACTTACTACCCTATTTTTTTTCGATTCCAAGGAGCTTTTTGACGTATCCGTAGGTGTGGATAATACCTAACCAACTATTTCGCTTAATAGCATCAATGAAATTGGCACGCTTCACATAACTGCTGAACTTAACAGGTCCGAAATTATGCAACAAATAGGCTTCCGCTCCCTTTTCCGCCGCCCAATAGACGTTGGAAAAATCATTGGCCTTAGTACCACTCCCGGTTGTGTCGAAGGGAGCATGTTTAGCGTAATTTTCTAAAGCCACATGCTTAAACTTATATCCAAGTTTATACATATCGTGAGACCATATCGTAGCTAAATCAACCCCTTCCCAGACCCCTCCATAACAACCTATATTACCTTGGGGAATTGTTTCCTTACGATATTTCTCAACATCTATTAATGCGCAGTATTCATTTAGGCGACATTCTGGCAACATATGCACACGCCCCCCTTGTATCACTTTCAATTGTAAATCTCGCCGGGGTGTAGCATGCGCGGCCGTAAGTTCTAAAGCTTCCTCTTTGGTGGGAATATATTCTTCAAATTTCTCGGAATTGCACTTATTTCCCCAGTCTACTCCGGCAGGACAACTCCAACATTGCCCAATAGAACCTACTCCCGCTAATTTTTCGTGGCCTTCATCAAATACCTTTAGCATATCGCCAATCATGTCTCCATGATAAAGCATATCATTGTGCATGATACATAAGTATTTTTTGTCGGTCGTCTCGAGCGCGTATTGGAACATTATGCTATGACGCCATACCGTGTCTCTTTTCGCTCGCTCACGGTCCATAACGCCTAGCCCTAAATGATACTTCGGAAATTGTACCACCAATTTTACATCCGGATCATTGCGGAAATAGTCGATGATCTTGAAAATACCACTATAATCAGCGTGGGGTTGGCGACGTTCACGGGAAAGGTATATTTTATCAATATGTTGACGACTATGCTGCATCAGGGTTTTAATGGTGACCATTGTTTGATAAGGTTTTCCATAAAAGGAAATGCAGACGTCTACTCTTTTTCCCATGTACTTTTACTATTTTTTAACTAGGACCAGGTTCCTTCCGAATTATATATCTTCTCTTTTAAAACTTTTCATAATCCAACCCCCTCCTATCACATCGTCACCTTCATAAAATACAGCGGCCTGTCCGGGAGCTATACCACTCACGGCGTCGTCAAATCTCACCACAATACGGTCGGGCCCTTCTTGTTCAATGGTAGCCGAAGCCCCCTCATGTTTATAACGTACTTTGGTGACCGTTTGCATGGGCTGTTCGAGGGACGCATATTTTTGCAGGTTCAACTTTTCTACCACCATCCCATCGCGGTATAGATCAGGGAGGTCACCTAATACTACTTCATTGGTTTCCTTACGGATTTCAGTCACAAAAACCGGCCTTCCTAAAGCGATTCCCAACCCT